>JAYTAJ010000889.1:0-7250 GCA_043737575.1 Myxococcales bacterium
ACGATCACCAGCCACGCCAGCGGCAGCTTGAGCGCGACCGCGCCTGGCGCGCGCAGCTTGCCGACGATCGCGACCGCGGCGAGCGCGAGCCCGAAGGCGACCAGCCGCGCCGCCGTCTCGTCGCCGTCGACGAGCACGCCGCGCGCCGCGAGGATCCGCCGCGGCGCCGCGCCGAAGGTTGCGCCGACCCGCGCCAGCGCCGCGGTCGAGATCGCGGGCACCAGCGCGAGCGCGATCGACAGGACCGCCTGCGCCACCAGGCCGCGACTCTCCAGGACCAGCGCGCGATCGCCGCGCAGCGCCAGCGCACCGATCACCAGCGTCGCGCTCCACGTCAGCATCGCGATCACCGCGGGGCCGACCCGCTGGCGGCGATCGCCATCGAACATCGCGAGCGCGGTCCACGCCGCGAGCGTCGCCGCGACCAGGACCAGCAGCACCTCGTTCTGGATCACGCGCTCGCCGACCGCGTCGTAGTCGCGCATCATGTCGAGGCGGTGCGCCCACAGGAGGCGCCACGGCCCGAGCGCGGTCATCAGCACGCCGAGCCACGACAAGGTCAGCGCGCGGGCGAGGCGGGCGCGGGTCAGCGAGCCCGCGGGCCCGCCCGCGAGGAGCAAGAGCCCGAGGAGCGCGGGCGCGATCAGGAGCGCCGCGGCCCAGGTCGCGCGGGCGTCGACGCCGCCGACGTCGGGCACCAGCCGCCGGACCTCGAGGGCGTAGGGCGGCGCGAACGGCAAGACGCAGATCGAGCCGGTCTCGCCGAGCTCGGGCGCGCGATCGAACGGCAGGCGCGGTCGCTCGATCGCGGCGGGCAAGATCGGCCCGCGCCGCTTCACCCATTCGTCGCAGCGCGCCAGCACGTCGGGCGGCGGGAAGAACAGCTCGGCGCGGCCGCGCGGCGCGGGCACCTCCCACAGCGTGATGCCGGGCACCGCGTCGGCGAGCGCGCCGATCTGCAGGAGCGTGCCCGCCGCGAGCTGCTGGTGATCGGAGTCGAAGCCGCGGCGGCTCCAGGTCAGCGGCGTCACCCGCAGCGCGACGCGATCGTCGGGGCGCGCCGCGGCGTCGCGCGGGCCGGGGCCGAGATCGCGCTCGAAGGCCAGCGCCGCGACCACGCCGCCGTCGCGGCACAGGACCGCGATCACCGCGCCGGTCGAGCTGTCGCCGAGCGCGGCCGACGGCGCGTCGACGCTGGCACGACAGCGGCCGTTGCGCGTGACCAGCGCGTCGGCGAGGCGCGCCAGCTCGGCGGTCGACGACAGGGTCGGCCGCGGCCGCGCCGCGACGACGATCCGGGTCGTGGTCGCCTCCGGCTGCGCTCGCACCGCGACCCGCAAGCCGCGGGCGCCGAACGCGCCGACCTCGAGCAGATCCCAGCCGCGCTGGCTCTCGTCGAGCCCGTAGCGCCGCGGCAGCCGCAGCGCCGCGCCGGGCGAGTAGCCGACGGTCGCGACCTGCGCGTCCTTGGCGCCATCCTGCGCGGCCCGCGGCGCCAGGAGCTGCACCGCGCGCAAGAACAGCCGCGCTCGCGCTGGCGCGTCGAGCTGGTTGCCGCCGCCGGCCTCGATCCGATCGCGGCCATCACGGGCATGAGCGCCGCTCCACACCCAGATCGCGCTGGTGCCGAGCACCGCGACCGCGAGCGCCGTCGCCAGCACCCGCACTCGACCGACCGGATCGCGCGGCCGCACCCGCGCCGCCGCGGTCGCGGACACCAGCGCGACCAGCAACAGCGCGAAGCCGATCAGCCAGGCCAGCTGGACGAGCACTACCGCGACCGCTTCTTCGCGTCGATCGGCGGCGCGGCGTCGATCACGCCCGCGTCGATCGGCGTGGGCGCGCCGATCGGCTGAGCGCGCAGCCGCTCCTCGACGGCGCGGGCGTAGGTGCCGCAGGCGTCGGTGCCCGCGCGCATCACGATCGCGGCGTCGTCGTCGGACCAGACCTCGAGCAGGCCGGCGCACGCCTCGATCACCTCGTCGGCGACCTCGACGGTCTCGGCGGCGTCGACCACGGTCGCGCTCGGCGCGGGCGACGCGCCGCCGCGGAACAGCGTCACCACCAGCAGCACCACCAGCAGCAGGTTCGCGCTCACCACCGCGCCGATCAGCGCCCGGTTCGACGCGGGCGGCGGCGGCGCCACCACCGCGGTGCCACGCCCCGCGCGATCGAGCTCGACCTTCAGCCGGGTCAGGCCCTCGCCGATCGCCCGCTCGACCCGCTCGTGCGCGAGCTTGTCGACCTGGGCGCCGAGGTGGCGGGTCGCGCGATCGCCGCCCTCGGCCGCGGCCTGCTCGATGCGCGCGACCTCCTGATCGACGGTGGCGCGGACCTGGGCGCCGAACCGCGCCCAGTCCTCGAGCAGCTGATCGGCGTGCTGGAGAAACCGCGCGAGCTGATCGTTCAGCTCCTCGAGCTGCGCCCCCGGATCGCGCCTCTTGCCGTCAGCCATGCAACACCTCGGGTACCTCGGCCGCGACCCGCGCCAGCAGCGCATCGACCCGCTCGCGCGGCATCAGCGACTCGCGGCGCAGGCGGTGGACGTAGCGCATCGGCAGCGCGCGCTGCTCGGGCGCGTCGAGGTGGAACAGGTGATCGGCGACCACCCGCCGCGCCAGGAGCCGCGCCAGCCGGGCCTCGAGGCCGTCACCGATCAGGAAGCCGCGGCCCCAGTAGTGGACGACCCGGGCCCACAACCAGCCGGCGTCACGCGCGGCGAGCAGCGGCGCGGGCGCGCGGCGATCGCACGCGACCTGCTCGTCCTTGCGCACCGTGCCCGAACGATCGAGCAGCTCGGCCAGCTCCTCGGCGGTGTTCCACGCCCGCGCCAGCGCCGCGAGCTCATCGAAGATCTGATCGGGCGTGACGCCGGTGCGCGCGGCCAGCCCGATCGCCGCGCACCACGCGCGCTGGCCGAGTCCGGGATCGCGCGCCGCGATCGCCGCCGGCAGCGCCCACGCCAGGCCGAGGTAGTGGTGCAGCGGCGACGGGGTCGCGTCGCCGGCGCGCTCGCTCGGCGGCGCGAACCCGCCGTGGCGCGGCCGCGCGTCGACGTCGTCGGGCAACCAGGTCGCGAGCGTCGCGAGCAGCCCGGGCAGCGCGCGATCGGTCGGCGCCGCCAGGGTCGCCGCGCCGCCGGCCCACAACGCGTGGGCCGCCGCGCCCGCGGTCGCCGCATCGATCGCGCGCGGCGCCGGCGTGTACCGCTTCGCCGCGGTCGCGGTCACGGTGCGTGTCAGCGATCGCTCGCGCCACGGCTCGGCCGGCAGCACGTCGATCGCGGCGAGCAGCGCGTCGCAGGACGCGTCGCCCTCGGCGACGGTGAGCGCGAGCCCGACGTAGCGCCGCCGATCGGCCGCGGCGATCGCGGTGAAGCTCACCGCCCACGCGACGCGGCCGGGCTCGATGCGCCACAGCGCCTGACCGCCGTCGTCGGCGCGGCCCGCCATCGCGGCGCGCAGATCGGCGTCGACCACGGCCGGATACCAGCGGAAGTCGCCGCCCGGCTCGCCCGGCGTCGCCTCCTTCTGCAACCACTCGTGGCGCAGCGTGATCGGCATTCGATCGATCAGTTGCCCCCGGTGCCGAAGCCACCGGTGGTGGGAGGCGGCACCGTGGCCGGCATCGGGACGGTCGGACGGGTCAGCGCGATCACCGCGTCGTCCTCGGCGACGACCGGCGCGGGCGCGGGCGCGCCGTAGGCCAGCTCGGCGAGCCACGCCAGGAACACGCTACGGGCCTCGTCCTGGAACGGCGCGACGTCGTCGGTGTAGACGTAGTCGATCCCCTTGGGGCCGACCGGCTCGCCGGTGTCGGCGCGGCGCGGCGTCGACGAGCACTGATCGCCGGCGTCGTAGCGCAGGTAGCCGAGCTCGACGCCGTCGACCGCGCCGTTCTCGACGTCGACGCAGTGGTGCTGCACCACCGCGCGGCGCACCACGTCGCGGCGCACCACGACCGCCTCGCCGTCGCGCCGCGATCGGGTGCAGACCTCGACCTCCTCGTGCCCGTCGGCGTCGGCGGGACAGATCTCCTCGATCACGCTGGCGCGGTTGATCACGACCAGCGCGCGGCTGCGACGTCCGCCCTCGGCGCGTCCGGCGCCGCGGTTGAGCGACGCGAACAGCGGCAGGAGCTTGCGCAGCTTGGTGTACGCGCTGCCGTCGCGCTGCACGCCGAGCGACAGCGGGTTGCACAACAGCACCGGCGCGAACGCATAGCCGCGCCCGCCGATGCGACGCCGTCGGTTGACCACCGCCTCGAGGAAGCTGTGGTACGCGCCGCCGTCCTTCGAGACGTGCTCGCCGGCGACGTCCCAGAACACGACCTCGATCTCGCCGGCCTTGATCAGGCGGCGCTGCGACAGCCACACCGCGATCGGCGCCAGCACCGCGAGCGCGATCGCGGCGCCGACGATCGCCACCGTCGGGCCGTAACCGAGCAGCGACGCCACCACGCCCAGCCCGGCCGCGGCGAGGATCGCGATCGACAGGTGCGGTCGCAGCCGCGCGGTCCGCGCCAGGAGCGTCGTCCACGCGCCGGTGTCGAGCTGACGCAACAGCGGCCCGGGATGGGCGCGGTACGCGTAGTGCGGGATGAAGCCGGGCGGCGTCGCGTCGGGGCTCGGCGCGTCGGCGTTCATCGCGACGGTCTTGATCTTCTGGCTCTGCTCGCGCTCCTCGTCGATCAGATCGGGGCAGGCCCGGGCGTCGAGGGTGCGGATCGCGTGGAGGATGAACTGGGTCTTGCCGTCGCCGCGCGCGCCGATGACGGCGATGTCGACGACGCCCGCCAGATCATCGACCGACTCGGTCAACGACATCGCGCCGCGCATGCCGGCCACCGGCTCGGAGTCGAACAGCTTCCACCGGCTCACGTTCGGTCGAGCATAGGACATCGAACCGATCGATGCACGCCAGCGGTCGATCACACGCCGACGAGGGCGCGCAGGTACCAGCGGCGCTGGTGGCGGCGACGAAACCGCGGCAGCTCGCGGTAGAGCTGGCGCGCGACGCGCAGCTCGCGGGCGGCGCCGTCGGCGTCACCCTGACGATCGCGCAGCTGCGCCAGGCGGACGTGGGCCTCGACGCACGAGCTGTTGGCGGCGAGACACACCCGCAGCGCCTCCTCCGCCTCGGGCCAGCGCCGCATCGCGAGCAGCGACGCCGCGGCGGCCAGCGCGGGCTCGCCGTAGCGAAACCGCGGATCGCGGCGGACGATGATGAGCAGCGTGTCGGCGGCGTCGGGGTGGCGCCCGGCGCGGGCCTGACACTGGCCTTCGAACAGCCGCAGCTCGAGATCGTCGGGCTCGCGGGCGCGCGCGATCGCGAGGTGCACCAGCGCCCGCAGCGGCTGTCGCCACGCCATCCACAGCTCGGCGACCGCGCGCCGCGCCACCAGGTTCGACGGATTGACGTGCAGCTGTTCCTCGAGCCTGCGGACCCGCCGCCCGTACCGCAGGTAGCCCAGCAGCCACACCATATAAGAGGTGCCCACCGTATCACCCGGCCCGCGCGAGCGCGGCGCGGTGCGGGCCGCTCCCCGCCGCCGCCTCGGGGAGGCTGGTCGGGCGCACCGTCAGGTGGAAGACCGCGAGCCGCGTGTTCAGCTCGATCTGCACCTGGGCCAGCGCGATCTGCGCCTGGCACCGCATCGCCAGCGCGCGATCGAGCCCGAGGGCCCAGCCCAGCAGCCCGCCGAGCGTCGCCGCCGCCAGCGCGACCGCGCCGAGCGCCACGGGCACCAGCGTCGCCGCGGCGCCGAGGATCAGCGCCTCGAGGCCGAATAGGCCGGCGCCGCACAGGATGTACACGCCCTCCACCAGTCCCGATCGTCGATACAGCCGGCGCGCGTGGGTCGAGATCACCGTGTCGTCGTAGCTCGTGATGTGCATGGTCGTTGCCTCCTGACCGCGCCTATCGACCACGGCCGCGCGCGGTTGCGTCTCGATCGCGATAGCTTCGCGCCATGGCGACGCGCACCGAGACCGACAGCCTGGGCTCCGTCGAGGTCGACGCCGATCGCTACTGGGGCGCGCAGACCCAGCGGTCGCTCGAGAACTTCCCGATCGGCGACGGCCGCATGCCGATCGCGATCGTCCACGCCCTGGCGCAGCTGAAGCGCGCCGCGGCCCGGGTCCATCATCGGGCCGGGCGGCTCGACGCGCGGCTCGCCGAGGCGATCGATCGCGCCGCCGCCGAGATCGCGACCGGCGCCCTCGACGATCACTTCCCGCTGGTGGTGTGGCAGACCGGGTCGGGCACCCAGACCAACATGAACGTCAACGAGGTGATCGCGGGCCGCGCCAACGAGCTGCTCGGCGCCGGGCGCGGCGGCAAGCAGCCGGTGCACCCGAACGATCACGTCAACCTCGGCCACTCGTCGAACGACGCGTTCCCGACCGCGATGAGCGTGGCGATGACGATCGCCATCGAGGATCGGGTGGTGCCGTCGCTGCGGGCGCTGACCGCGGCGCTCGACGCCAAGGCCGCGGCGTGGGCCGACGTCGTGAAGATCGGCCGCACCCACCTCATGGACGCGACGCCGATCACCGCGGGCCAGGAGGCGTCGGGCTGGGCGGCGCAGCTCGCGGCGTGCACCGACGCGATCGCCCTGGGGTTGCCGCGCCTGCGCGAGCTGGCGATCGGCGCCACCGCGGTCGGCACCGGCCTCAACGCGCCGCGCGGCTTCGCCGACGGCGTGATCGCCGAGCTCGGCGGCTTGTGCGCGCGCGAGTTCACCGCCGCGCCGAATCGCTTCGCCGCGATCGCCGCCCACGACGCGATCGTCGCGACGTCGAGCGCGCTGCGCAACGCCGCCGTCGCGCTGACCAAGATCGGCAACGACGTCCGCCTGCTCGGCTCGGGGCCGCGGGCCGGCCTCGGCGAGCTGGTGCTGCCCGCCAACGAGCCCGGCAGCTCGATCATGCCGGGCAAGGTCAACCCGACCCAGGTCGAGGCCCTGACCATGGTGTGCGCCCGGGTGATCGGCAACGACGCCGCCATCGCCATCGGCGGGATGCAGGGCCAGCTCCAGCTCAACGCCTTCAAGCCGCTGATCGGGTCGTGCGCCCTCGAGTCGGCCCGCTTGCTCGCCGACGTCGCCGACAGCTTCCGCCTCCGCTGCGTCGACGGCCTCGAGGTCGATCAACGCCGCACCGACGAGCTGGTCGAGCGCTCGCTCATGCTGGTCACCGCCTTGACCCCGCGCATCGGCTACGACACCGCCGCCAAGGTGGCGCACCACGC
>JAYTAJ010000890.1:0-3177 GCA_043737575.1 Myxococcales bacterium
CCGGATCGCGAGGATGGTCTGGGCGCCGGGCGCGACGTCGACCGGGAACGCGGTCGCGACGCTGAAGCCGTTGGTCGCGGTCGCGCCGCTGATCGTGAGCGTCGCGTTGCCGGCGTTGCGCACCGTGAAGTCGACGGTGGGCGGCATCGCGACGCCGCACTCGGCGGTGAGGTCGAGGGTCGCGGCGAACTGCGCGAGGGGGCCGACCTCGGCGTCGATGGTGCCGTCGAGGCCGGCGGCGTCGACGATCGGCGCGGGATCGTCGCCACAGGCGCCGAGCGAGGTGACGCCGACCGTGGTCCAGAGCAGCGTGGTCAGGAGCGGGGTACGGCTCATAGGGCGGTGACAGTAACACGGGCGGTGTAGGGTGGATCGATGGTCAAGGCCAGCCTGGTGGTGCCCACCCGCAACCGCGCCGCGACCCTCGGGCGAACCCTGACCACCCTGGCCGGCCAGACCGAGCCGGCCTTCGAGGTCATCGTCGTCGATGACGGCAGCGACGACGACACCCCGGCGGTCGCCCGCGACCACGCGACCCGGCTCGACCTCCGCTACATCCGCCGCGCCCACCGCGGCATCGCCCCCGCCCGCGCCGCGGCGATGCGCGCGGCCCGCGCCGACCTGCTGATCCAGACCGACGACGATCGCCTGGCCAGCCCGAGCTTCGTCGCCGATCACGTCGCCGCCCACGCCGACGGCGTCGCCCGGGTGGTCGGCGGCCGCCAGCGCGCCGTCCTCGCCGAGTGGTCGGCCGCGGCCGAGCTGCCCGCCACCGCGGTCGCCGCGATCGCGGCGCGCCACCCCGCCCTCGCGCCCCGCCTCCTCGAGGATCGCGCCGAGCTGATCACGCCCGCGATGCTCGCCGCCGACCTGGCCGGCACGCTCGCAGCGTTCGCGGTCGACGAGCCGTGGTGGACCGGCTACGCCGCGCCGCTGATCGCGCGGTTCGGCGCCGACCTCGACGGCTTCGCGTTCCCGTGGACGCTCGCGATCGGCGGCAACACCTCGGTGCCGCGCGCCCTCGCCGAAGCGGTCGGCTTCCTCGACGAGAGCTTCGTCGGCTGGGGCCTCGAGGACACCGACTTCCACTTCCGCCTGCACCAGGCCGGCGCGCGGGTCCGCGTGATCGACGGCGGCACCAACTACCACCAGCTCCACCGCCGCGGCCCCGAGCTGGCCCGCGAGTGGATGCGCAACGCCGCCCGCCTCCTCGACAAGCACGCCTCGGTCGAGCTGTGCCTGTTCATCGCGGCGCTGCGCCGCCAGACCCCGATCGTCGAGGCCAGCGCCGCCGCGATGGCGATCGCCGCGGCGCCCCCGGCGGCGATCGCCGAGCTGATCCGCGCGCACCGCGAGCTGAGCAGCCGAGCGTAGCGAGGTTGCGAATCTCCTCTGTGAGCCGAGTCGGAATCGCTGTTCTGACCGATGCTCGGGGATCGCGGGTAGGATGCGCGCGTGGTCCCTGACGTCGAGGCCGAAGCCCGCGCCCACTGCGCGGCGCACCGCTGGCACGAGGCGACCGTGGCGGCGCTGCGCGGCTACGGCCCCGAGCTGATCGACTACCTGATCGCGATCGCGCGCAGCGAGACCGACGGCGGTGATGCCTTCGCGCAGTTCTCGATCGATCTGTGGCGCGGCCTGCCGACGTTCCGCTGGGACGCCAGCCTGCGGACCTGGTGCTACACGCTGGCGCGCCACGCGCTGGCCCGGTTGCAGCGCGCGCCGGCCCGGCGCCGCGAGGTCGCCCTCGACTCGGTGCTGGTCGAGCAGGTCGCCGCGCAGATCCGGACCCGCACCGTCGAGCACCTGCGGACCGCGGTGAAAGATCGCGTGCGCGAGCTGCGCCACCGGCTGTCGCCCGACGAGCAGACCATCCTGGTCCTGCGGATCGATCGCGACCTGCCGTGGCGCGACATCGCGCGCATCGTCACCGACGAGGGTGAGCCGCTGACCGAGGCCGATCTGGTGCGGCGCGCCGCGGCGCTGCGCAAGCGGTTCGAGAGCATCAAGCACGACCTGCGCGCCCTGGCGCAGGCCGAGGGCCTCGGCTCGCGTGAGTAGCGACGACGACCTGCCGATCGACAGCGCCGCGCCGACCGTGGCGCTCGAGGGCGACGCCGGATCGATGGCGTCGCTCCTGCGCGAGGTCGCGGCGACCGGCGGCGGCGCCACGCTCGCGCCCGGGACGGTGGTCGACGGCCAGTACCTGGTCGAGCGCGCCGCGGGTGCTGGCGGCATGGGCGTGGTCTACCTCGCGCGCGATCAGCGACTCGATCGGCCGGTCGCGATCAAGCTCGGCACCGCGCGCTCGGCGACCGCGCTGGCGCGGCTGCAGCGCGAGGCCGCCGCGCTGGCGAAGCTGTCGCATCCCAACGTCGTCGTGGTCTATCAGGTCGGTGACCACGACGGTCGGGTCTACCTCGCGATGGAGTTCGTCGGCGGCGGCACCGCGCGGACCTGGGCGACCGCGCAGCCGCGGACCTGGCGGCAGGTGATCGCGCTGTACGCCGCGGCGGGCGACGGGCTCGCCGCCGCCCACGCCGCGGGGCTCATCCACCGCGACGTCAAGCCCGACAACGTCCTGGTCGGTGACGATGGTCGACCCCGGGTCGCCGACTTCGGGCTGGTCCGCGCCATCGCCACCGCGACGCCGTCCGACGATGGCGGCGGCGCCGACGACCCGGGTGCGCTCGCCGAGACCCGGGCCGGCACCATCGTCGGCACGCCCGCGTACATGCCGCCCGAGCAACTCGCGGGCGTCGTCGTCGACGCTCGCGCCGATCAGTTCGCGTTCTGCGCGTCGCTGTGGGAGGCGCTGCACGGCACCCGGCCGTTCGTCGGCACGACCCCCGCCGAGGTCAAGACCGCGATCGAGTCGACGCCCCCGACGGTCGGCGACGGTGGCGATCGGCGACGGGTGCCGCGCCACGTCCTCGAGGCGCTGCGTCGCGGCCTGCGCCCGGCCCGCGAGGCGCGGTGGCCGTCGATGGCGCCGCTGCTCGCCGCGCTGCGCGACGATCCGGCGGCGCGGCGACGGCGAGTCGCGCTGGTCCTCGGCGGCGCGATCGTGGCGGTGGCGATCGCGACGCCGCTGGCGCTGCGGGCCGGACGCGCGTCCGATCCGTGTGCCGACGCTGGCGCCGCGCTGGCGCCGACCTGGAGCGCCGATCGATCGGC
>JAYTAJ010000891.1:0-3173 GCA_043737575.1 Myxococcales bacterium
GCCGAGGTCGCCCACAGCCGCCGCTTGCTGCCGCCGCCGCGGCCGCTGTCGAGCAGGTGCTTGGCGATCCGCCGCACCAGCGCGGTCTTGCCCACGCCCGACTCGCCGACCAGCAAGATCGAACGCGGCGGATCGCGATCGACCGCCGCGCACAGCGCCGCCGCGCCCGGCAGCTCGCCGACCGGCGGCGCCAGCTGCTTGCGCCGCAGCTTCGCGGTCCAGTCCTCGGCGACCGCCGACACCGTCTCGGGCGGCGCGTCGTCGGCCTCGGCTGCGCCGTCGTCTTCGTCGGCGAACCGCGCCACCGACCAGACGTGGATCCACTCGCGCACGCCGGGACGGAAATCGACGACGCTCGCGGGCGCGGCGCCCAGCATCGACGCGAACACCGCGTTGCTGATGACGTCGCCGGCGTCGTCGAGCGACTCCAGCGCGAGCGACCAGCCGAACCGCGGCACCAGCGCGCGGAACACCTTGCCCTCGGCGAACGCGCCGAAGCCGATGCGGATCGGGATGGTCCGGCTGCCGACCACCCAGGTCCCGCCCGCCGCGGCGCGCGGCCGGACGTCGATCGCGACGCGGCGCAGCTCGACCTCCTCGGTGAACTGGTAGCGCGCCAGATCGTCGTCGACCACCGCTGCCACCAGCGCCGGCTCCAGGGCGGTGAGGATCTCGTCCTCGCGATCGCCCCACGCCGCGGGCGCGGGCGAGTCGAACATCCGCTCGCGGCGCCGCAGCAACACCCCCGACAGCTTGCCGCCGTCGTGCTCGGTGAAGAACACGCGAAAGCTCGGCCTCATCGACGGCTCCAGCGGATCTGCACCACCGCGCGCACGAGGTCGCCCAGCGTGCGGCCCTCGAGCCGCGCCGCCAGGCCGATCGCGAAGTCCTCGACCTCGGCCGCGATCGGCTCGCCCGGCCGCGCCCGCGGCGTGTAGCTCATCGTCCGCACCGCGGGCAGGAGCGGCTCGGGGTTGGGCGGGCCCGCGACGCCCGCCGCCTGCGCCGCGTCGAAGGCCGCGAGCTGCACCGCGTGCTCGCGCAGGAGCGCCTTTGGATCGCGCGCGCCGGCGCGGATCTCGACGCGATAGACCTCGGGCTCGGCGGTCAGCGACTGGAAGAAGTGACTGCCGTGCTCGCCGCCGAGCGCCGCGCGCGCGAACAGCTCGCGGATCACGATCGCGAACTGCAGGTCGGCGGCGCCATCGCCGACACCGTCGACGATCTTGCCCGCGGTGGTCCGGGTCGCGGCCTGATCGATCGACGGCCGCACCGCGTCGAGCAGCGCCGCCAGGCCGGTGCGGGTCGCACGTCCGACCTGCCCGACCGGCGTGATCAAGAGCGTGATCGCGTGGGCGTCGGGCTCGATCAGCTCCACCTCGTGCGTCAGCAGCAGCTCGGCCCGCGCCAGCGCCTCGACCAGCTCGCTCTGCGACGCCGCCGCGCGGTGCTTGCGATCGACCGCGCCGCTGCGCAGCCGCGGCAGCTCGCGCAGCGGCAGGTCGCGGGCGTCGGGGTAGCGCCGCGGCGGCGTGGTCGCGCGCCAGGTCTCGAGATCGTGATCCTCGTGGGCTGCCGCGGTCGGCACCCGGACGCGGCGATCGCCGACCAGGGTGTGGCGCAGCGCGGTCAGCTCGTCGGCGTAGCCCTCGACGAAGAACCGCAGCTCGTCGGCGCGCGGCGTCCCCCGCAGCGCGGCGAGCGCGCGCTCGACCGGATCGCGCGCCAGCGCACCGTCGATCCGCAGCGCCATCGCCTCGGCGTGCGGCACCAGCGCCGCCGCCGACAGCTCGCGCAAGGTCGCCAGCGGAAAGTCGCCCGCGAGCGGCGTCGCCTCGGGCACGGTCTCGAGATCGACCGCGATCGTGCCGCCGTCGTCGCGCAGCCGCGCCACCGTCATCCGCGCCGGCGGCGCGGTCGCCAGCACGTCGGCCAGCGCCGACGCCACGTGATCCTCGAGCCAGCGCTTGACCGTGCGGGCGCCGAACCGGACGTCGAAGGCCTGGGCCACCGCGCGCTCGCGCACCGCGCGGCCGGCGTAGACGAAGACGTCGCGCTCGCGCAGGCCGCGGCGACCGAGCAGCTTCGCCAGCTCCTTGTCGACGACCAGCGCCGCGACCTCGGCGGTGAGCGGCCGAAACCGCACCACGCGATCGATGCGGTTCCACAGCTCGGGCGGAAAGAAGTCGCGCACCGCGCGCGCGATCGTCCCGAGCATCACCTCGGCGCCGTCCCCGAACCCGATCGGCGCTGAGACCTTGGCGCCCAGGTTCGACGTCATGATCACCACCGCGTGACGGAAGCTCGCAACCTCGCCCGCCGCGTCGGTGAGGCGGCCCTCGTCGAACAGCTGCAACAGCAGCCCCAGCACCGCCGGGTGCGCCTTCTCGATCTCGTCGAACAGCACCACCGCGAACGGCTGCTCGCGGATGCGCGTGGTCAGCAGGCCGTCGGGCGCGAACCGATCGCCGATCAACCGCGCCACCGCGTCGGGTCCCGACAGCTCGCTCATGTCGAAGCGCAGCAGCCGCCGCCGATCGCCGTACAGGTACTCGGCGAGCGCGGTCGCCAGCTCGGTCTTGCCGGTGCCGGTCGGGCCGGTGAACAGGTAGACGCCGAGCGGGCGCGCCGCGTCGGCGAGCCCGGCCCGCACCTTCACGACCACGTCGGTCGCGATCGTGATCGCCTCGTCCTGGCCGATCACGCGGGCCGCGAAGTGGGCGTGGACCTCGGCCGGATCGAGCGGCTTGTCGAGGGTGATCAGGTGCTCGGGCAGCCCGGTCTCGCGGGCCGCCAGCGCGATCGCCGCCTCGGGCCCGAGCGTCGCGCGCCCGGTCGCCGCGGGCGCGACGCCGACCACCAGCTTGCGCAACAGATCGATCGGCCCGCCCGGCGCCGCGGTCCACGGGAACAGGCCGTTCGCCAGCTCGATCAGCGTGCGCGACGTGAACGGATGCACGCTGACCGGGTGCTCGGCCTCGAGGCGGCGGACCTCGGCCAGCATCAGCGCCGCGGTCTCGCCCGGCGAGGTCGGCTCGATCGCGACCCGGCCGAGCAGGCCGGCGAAGCTCGGCGCGTCGTCGTCGAGGCGCGCCAGCTGCTCGCGCGTCATCGTCGCGATCACGGTGATCTCGCCGCGCTGGACCGGGCCGCGCAGGAAGTCGGCGAACGAT
>JAYTAJ010000892.1:0-7232 GCA_043737575.1 Myxococcales bacterium
GGCGATCGCAAGCTGATCGGCGTGATGATCGCCGTCGCCGTCCTGATCACCGCGCTGTGCGTGCAGCGGGTGCGGGCCCGCCACCAGATCATCGGGCTCGGCTACCAGCTGTCGCGCGCCACCGAGGAGGTGCGCACCGAGCGCGAGCTGCGCCGCCGCCTCGAGCTCGAGCGCGCGACCTTGACCAACCCCGATCGGATCCGCGCGCTGGCGACCGGGCTCGGCATGATCGCGGTGCCGGCCGATCGCATCCGCGTGATCACCGCGCCGGGCAAGGTCGCGCGCGCCGAGGCGACGCCGTGAAGCGACCGCTGATCCTCACGCCCGGCATGTCGAGGGCGGCGCGGGCCCGGGCCCGGCTCGCCGCCGGCCTGGTCTCGGTGCTGCTCCTCGGCATCGCCTACCGCGCGTGGGGCCTGCAGATCGACGGCGCCGATCACTTCCGCGATCTGGCGCAGCGCCAGCAGCTGCACACGATCGAGATCCCGGCGCCGCGCGGCGCGATCCTCGACGCCCGTCGTCGACCGCTGGCGATCAGCGCCGACGCCGAGAGCGTCTACGTCGATCCGCGCGCGGTGATCGACGTCGCGGCCACCAGCGAGCGGCTCGCCACGATGCTGCGGCTCGACGTCAACCAGGTCGAGTCGCGGCTGGCGTCGCGCAAGCGGTTCGCGTGGATCGCGCGCCACGTGACGCCGGCCGAGGCCGCGGCGGTGCGCGCCGCCAAGCTCGCGGGCGTGGTCGTCACCCACGAACCGCGCCGCTGGTACCCCGAGCGGTCGTCGGGCGGCACCGTGCTCGGCTTCGCCGGCCTCGACGGCAACGGCCTCGACGGCCTCGAGCTGCGGATGGACGCGGTGCTGACCGGCCAGAAGGCGCGGTTCGCGGCGCTGCGCGACGCCCGCGGCAAGACCATGCTCGCCCACGGCGTCACCGACGCGACCGCGGGCGCGACCGTCGAGCTCACGATCGATCGCTCGATCCAGCACATCGCCGACGAGGCGCTGGCGGCGTCGGTCACCGCCAACAAGGCGAAGTCGGGCGTCGCCGTCGTGATCGACGTGAAGACCGGCGGCGTCCTCGCGATGTCGACGATGCCGATGTACGACCCCAACGATCCGGCCGAGGCGATCAAGGCCGACGCCCGCAACCGCGCGGTCACCGACGTCTACGAGATCGGCTCGGTGATGAAGGTCTTCACCGTGGCGGCGGCGCTCGACGCCGGCGTGACCCGGCCCAACGAGCTGTGGAACGTCGAGGGCGGCGCGTGGATGGCGCCCGGCAAGAAGCGCGTCACCGACGTCCATCACGACGACGTCCTGACCACGGGCGGCATCATCAAGCGATCGTCGAACGTCGGCGCGACCAAGATCGGCCTGCGGCTCGGACGCGAGCGGCTGTACGCCGGGCTGCGCAAGCTCGGCTTCGGCGAGAAGACCGGGATCGATCTGCCCGGCGAGCAGGGCGGCCTGATCCGCGACGGCTCGCGCTGGCGCGACGTCGAGCTGGTGACGATCTCGTGGGGCTACGGGCTCACGGTGTCGCCGATCCAGATGGCGGCGGCGATGGCGGCGATCGGCAACGGCGGTGTCTACCACCCGCCGCGCGTCGTCGAGCGCGTGACCGGCCCCACCGGCGCGGTCGTGTACCAGCGCGACGACGCCAGCCGCGCGATCATGAAGCCGTCGACCGCCGCGGCGCTGTTGCCGATGCTCGCGTCGGTGTTCGACAAGGGCAAGGACGCCGGCACCGGCGCCAACATCGCGGTGCCCGGCTTCGTCGTCGGCGGCAAGAGCGGCACCGCCCACAAGTACGATCCCGCGACCAAGCGCTACGCGCTGCATCGCTACCTGTCGTCGTTCGCCGGGCTGGCGCCGATCGCCGATCCGCGGATCGCGATCGTCGTGGTCATCGACGATCCGTCGGGCGGCGACTACTTCGGGGGCAAGGTCGCCGGTCCGGTTTTCGGACAGATCGCGAGCGCGACCTTGCGCTACCTCGGCGTCCCCGGCGACGCGCCGATCGAGGAGCCGCCGCCCGCGAAGGGCGCGCGCACGCCGGCGCACGCGGCCCCGGTCGACGAGGTCGCGGCGCCGTCGACCGACCAGCTCGCCGAGATCGCCGCGGCGCTGTCGCCGGCCGACGACGGCGATGGCGGCGGCGTCGCGATCCCCGACTTCCGTGGCCTCGGCGGTGCCCGCGCGGTCGCCGAGGCGGCGCGGCTCGGCCTCGCGATCGAGCTGCACGGATCGGGCCGCTGCGCCAAGCAGTCGATCGCGCCCGGCACCCGCGCCGCCACCGGGACCACCGTCGTCCTCGAGCTGGGCGAGTAGCTTGTCTGCCCGGACGAAATCGGTGAGGCTGCGCGTTGCCACCTCGGTTCCCGCATGAAGCTGTCCGTCCTCGCTCGCTCGATCCCGGGAGCCCGCCTCGTCGGCGACGACGTCGAGGTGCGCGCGGTGCGCAGCGACTCGCGCCAGATCGATCGCGGCGATCTGTTCGTCGCGGTGCGCGGCCGCCGCAGCGACGGCCACGGCTTCATCGCCACCGCGATCGAGCGCGGCGCCGCCGCGATCGTCGTCGAGGCCGAGCAGGACGCCGCGGTCCCGCAGATCGTCGTCGGCGACGGCGCCCGCGCCCTCGGCTACCTGATCGCCGCGCTCGCAGGCGATCCCGCCGAGCGCATGACGCTGGTCGGCATCACCGGTACCAACGGCAAGACCACGACGACCTACCTGGTCGAGGCGATCCTCGCCGCCGCCGACGCCCGGCCCGGCGTGATCGGCACCGTCAACTACCGCTGGGGCGGCCGCACCGTCGACGCGCCGTACACCACACCGACCCCCGACGTGCTCCACGACACCCTCGGCCGCATGGTCCGCGACGGCTGCACCCACGCGGTGATGGAGGTGTCGTCGGCGGCGCTGGCGATGGATCGCGTGGCCGGCGTCGGCTTCCGTGTCGCCGCGTTCTCGAACCTGACGCAGGACCACCTCGATCTCCACGGCTCGATGGCCGACTACCACGCCGCCAAGCGGCTGTTGTTCTCGCGCCACCTCGCGCGCGGCGGCGTCGCGGTCGTGAACGTCGACGATCCGGCCGGGGCGTCGATGGCGGCGGCGGCGGTGGGCGCGACGGTCTTGCGGGTGTCGTCAGAGCAGGACGGCGAGTCGCGCGACGAGCAGGTCGACGCCGAGATCCGCGTGGTCGCGTGTCGCTCGACCGTCGATGGCATCTGGGCCCGGATCCGGACCCCGCGCGGCGAGCTCGAGGTGTCGTCGCGGCCGCTGCTCGGCGGCTACAACGTCGCCAACATCGCGCTCGCGGTCGGCATCGGCGAGGCGCTCGGCCTCGCCCACGACGTGATCGCGCGCGGCGTCGCGGCGCTGGCGGGCGTGCCCGGCCGGGTCGAGCGCGTCGACAACGACGCCGGCCTCGACATCCTCGTCGACTACGCCCACAGCCCCGACGCCCTCGACAACGTGCTGAGCGCGCTGCGGCCGCTGACCCGCCGCCGCCTGATCTGCGTGTTCGGCTGCGGCGGCGATCGCGATCCCGGCAAGCGGCCGCTGATGGGCGCGGTGGTCGCCGCCCTCGCCGACCTGCCGATCGTCACCAGCGACAACCCACGCACCGAGGATCCGCGCGCGATCCTCGACATGATCCTGCCCGCGGTGCCGGCGCCGTTCTACGTCGACGTCGATCGGCGGGTCGCGATCAGCGCCGCGATCGCCGAGGCGGTGCCCGGTGACATCGTCGTGATCGCCGGCAAGGGCCACGAGGACTATCAGATCCTCGGCACGACCAAGATCCACTTCGACGATCGCGAGGAGGCCGCGGCCGCGGTCCGGCGGCGACCGCGCTGGACCGTCGACGAGATCGCCGCGATCGTCGGCGGCACCGCGCGCGGCGCGGCCCGCATCCAGCGCGTCGTGATCGACAGCCGCACCGCGGCGCCCGGCGATCTGTACGTCGCGATCCGCGGCGAGCGCGTCGACGGTCACGACTACGCGGCGCAGGCGATCGCCAACGGCGCGGTCGCGGTGATGGTCGAGCCCGGCCGCGCGCCGACCGACCTCGCCGCGATCGAGGTCGCCGATCCTCGCGTCGCCCTCGGCGTCCTCGCCGGCCATCACCGCGCGCGCTGCCCCGACGTCCGGGTCATCGCGATCACCGGCTCGGCGGGCAAGACCACGACCAAGGAGCTGACCCGCGCCGCGGTCGCCGCCGCCGGCTCGACCCACGCCGCCCACGGCTCGCACAACAACGAGACCGGCGTGCCGCTGACCTTGCTCGGCATCCGCGCCCACCATCGCTTCGCGGTGATCGAGATGGGCATGCGCGGCGCCGGGCAGATCGAGTACCTCACTCGCTTCACCCGGCCCGACGTCGCCGCGGTCGTCAACGCCGGCAGCGCCCACATCGAGCTGCTCGGCTCGACCGACGCGATCGCCGCCGCCAAGGGCGAGATCTACCTCGGCCTGACCGCCGACGACGGCATCGCGATCGCGCCGGCCGACGACGACCGCCTGCTCGGCCACGCCCGCGCCCACGCGCCGGGCCGCAAGCTCGTCCGCTTCGGCGACCACGCCAGCGCCGACGTCCGCCTCGTCGACTACCAGCCGCTCGGCCCGGCCGGCGCCGATCTCCACGTCGACGCGTTCGGCCAGCGCCGCCGCTTCCGCCTGCCGCTGATCGGCCGCCACACCGCGATCGACGCGACCTGCGCGCTGGCGTGCGCCGTCGCCGCGGGCGTCGACCTCGACGTCGCGATCGCCGGCCTCGAGCGCGCCCGCCCCGCGACCATGCGCGGCGAGGTCGTCACGATCGGCGACCGCCAGGTGATCATCGACTGCTACAACGCCAACCCGGCGTCGATGGCCGCGGCGATCGACACCCTCGCCGAGCTGCGCGGCTCCCACCACGCGCTCGCGGTCGTCGGCGACATGCTCGAGCTGGGCGATCATGCGGCGACCGCTCATGCCGAGCTCGGCGCCCGCCTCGGCGAGCTCGGCATCGCGGTGATCGCGCTCGGCGCTCACCGCCAGCGGGTCGCCGACGCGACCGGCGATCCCGGCCACGCGTGGACGACCGACGACCCCCTGATCGCGGCGCGCCAGGTCCTGGCGTCGACCGAGCCGGGCGACTGGATCCTGGTCAAGGCGTCGCGCGGGATGCGACTCGAGCGCGTGATCGCCGCGCTGCGCGACCTGGTGGCGTAACGTAGGCGGACCCGACCCGATGCTGTACTACCTCCTCTACGACGTCCTGTCCCGGCTCGACGGCCTCGGGTTCCTGCGGGTGTTCCGCTACCCATCGATGCGCATCCTCGCGGCGGCGATCACCGCGCTGCTGATGTCGTTCCTGATCGGGCCGTGGTTCATCGAGCGGCTGCGGTCGCGGCAGATCGGCCAGCAGATCCGCGGCGACGGTCCCGAGACCCACAAGAAGAAGCAGGGCACGCCGACCATGGGCGGCGCGCTGATCCTGTTCTGCCTCGTCGTGTCGGTGATCTTGTGGTGCGATCTGCGCAACCGCTTCGTCTTGCTCGCGCTCGGCGTCAGCGTGCTGTTCGGCGTGATCGGCTTCGCCGACGACTACGCGAAGATCACCAAGAAGAACACCAAGGGCGTCTCGGGCAAGGTCCGCCTGCTCCTCGAGTTCCTGGTCGCGGGCGCGGCGATGACGTACCTGTTCATGTCCGACACGATGTCGCCCGAACTGCGGACCCAGCTGCAGCTGCCGTTCACCAACTTCTACGAGGTGTCGCCCGATCTGGCGGCGTGGGTCTACATCGTGTTCGGCTCGCTGGTCGTGGTCGGCACCGCCAACGCCGTCAACCTCACCGACGGCCTCGACGGCCTCGCGATCGGCCCGACGATCATCAACGCCGGCACGTTCCTGGTGTTCGCGTACATCGCGGGCGTCGAGACGATGATCTTCACGCGCTCGAGCGGCGAGCAGATCCTCGCGCAGTACCTGCACGTGGCGCACATTCCCGGCGCGGTCGAGCTCGCGGTGTTCTGCGCCGCGCTGTTCGGCGCCGGCATCGGCTTCCTCTGGTACAATACGTACCCCGCGAGCGTGTTCATGGGCGACATGGGCTCGCTGTCGATCGGCGGCGCGATCGGCATGCTCGCGGTGCTGACCAAGAACGAGCTGGTGCTCATGGTGGTCGGCGGGCTGTTTCTGATCGAGGCGCTGTCGGTGATCATCCAGGTCGGCTCGTTCAAGACCCGCGGCAAGCGGGTCTTCAAGATGGCGCCGATCCACCACCACTTCGAGCTGAAGGGCTGGGAGGAGCCGAAGATCATCGTGCGCTTCTGGCTGGTGTCGGTGCTGTTCGCGCTGCTCGCGCTCGGGACGCTCAAGCTGCGATGATCGAGCTGACCGGCAAGACCGTGATCGTCGTCGGGCTGGCCCAGACCGGGATCAGCCTGGCGCGGTTCGCCCACCGCCGCGGCGCCCGGGTGATCGTCACCGACGCCAAGCCGGCGGCGCAGCTCGCGGCCCGCATGGCCGAGCTCGACGGCGTGCCCGTGACCTGGCAGCTCGGCGGTCACGATCAGGCGAGCTTCACGTCGGCCCATCTGATCGTGATGTCGCCGGGCGTGCCGACCCTGCCCGAGATGATCGCGGCGCGAGCGGCGGGCGTCGAGGTCATCGCCGAGATCGAGCTGGCGTCGCGCTACTTCCATCCCGGCGCCAAGCTGATCGCGATCACCGGCACCAACGGCAAGTCGACGACGACCGCGCTGTCGGGCGCGCTGTGCGCCGCCAGCGGCCGACCGTCGTTCTGCGGTGGCAACCTCGGCAACATGCCGCTGATCGACGCGGTCGATCATCCCGCCAACGTCGACGGCGGGCTGATCGTCGCCGAGGTCGCGGCGTTCATGCTCGAGAACTGCACGTCGTTCGCGCCCGACGCCGGTATCCTCACCAACATCACGCCCGATCACCTCGACCGCTTCGGCACCATCGAGCGCTACGCCGAGATGAAGGGCCGCATCTGGGCCTGGCAGGACGCCGACGACGTCGCCATCGCCAACGCCGCCGACCCGCTGGTGGTGACCCAGGCCGCGCCCCACGCCGACCGCCTGCTGTGGTTCGACTCGCGGCCCGGCGCCGACGTGGCCCGCGGCGCCTGGCACGCCGCGCAGGATCAGCGCGCGACGATCGGCCGACACGCACGCGCCGCGCGCGACGTCGGCGCCCGGCCGCGAGTCGAACCA
>JAYTAJ010000893.1:0-3165 GCA_043737575.1 Myxococcales bacterium
CGACGCCCGGCGGCTACGGTGGCGGCGGCGCGCCCGGCATGCCAGGTGCGCCTGGGATGCCCGGCTCGCCTGGCGGCTACGGCAGCCCGCCCGCGGCGGGCGGAACCTTCGGCGGCTCGTCGGGCGGCTTCGGCGGCAGCGCCGCGGGGGCGGGGAGACCCGGGGCGCCGGGTAGCTACGGCGGCGCGCCCGGCATGCCTGGCGGCGGCGCTCCCGGGATGCCTGGTGGTCCTCCGGGGATGCCTGGCGGTCCTCCCGGGATGCCCGGGAGCGGCGGCGTGTTCGGCAACCCGGGCGGCGCACCCGCGATCGGCGGCGGTCCTCCGGGCATGCCCATGGGCGGTCCCCCCGGCATGCCGGGCGGCGGTCCGCCCGCGATGCCCGGCGCGGGCGGTCGCCCCGGTGAGCCGTCGATCGTCGTCGACATGGACGGCCTGTCCGACGGTGGCAAGGCCGCCGCCGAGATCAAGCGCCAGCGCGCCGAGCTCGATCAGGTCCAGTCCAACTACGATCGCGAGGTCGCCGACAGCAAGCGCATGCGCGCTGAGGCGGCGACGCTGCGCGAGAACATCGAGGGGCTGCGCGCCACGGTGCGCGATCGCGAGGAGCAGGTCGCGGCGCACGGCCGCGTCGCCGACGAGCTGCGCGACGAGCTGAACCAGCTGCGCGAGGAGCTCGCGGCGGTCCGCTCGCAGATGACCCAGATGGCCGAGAGCATGGCGACGCGCGAGCGCCAGCTCGGTCGCGCCCAGGACGACGTCGGCAAGCTCAAGGAGGACGTCGAGGACGTCTCGCGCCAGCTCGTCGAGGTGTCGCGCACCAAGGACGAGGGCTGGAAGAAGCTCAACGAGCAGCTGTCCGAGATCGAGCACCTGCGCGAGGTCATCAACGAGCAGGAGCGGATGCTCGAGGAGCGCCGCGTCGGCCTGATCTCGCAAGAGGAGGTCATCAAGGAGCTGCGCGTCGAGCGTGAGAAGTACCAGCGCCAGGTCGCGCAGCTGAAGGCCGAGCGCGACGAGGCGGTGTCCAACGCGACCCGCCGCGAGGCCCACGCCAACGCGCTCGAGGACGAGAACAAGCGCATGGGGCGGCTGATGGTCGAGCAGCAGATGGGCGCGGCGGGCGGCGGCGCCGCTGGCGACCACGTCCTCAAGCTGACCACCGAGCTGAAGGACCTGCGCATCGAGCATCGGAAGATCGAGGCCGACCGCGATCGCCTCCAGGATCGCTACGACACCACGTCGCGCGAGCTCGACAAGCTCGAAGGTCGAGTCGCACAGCTCGAGGTCGAGCTGCAGGAGACCAGCCACGCCAAGCTGTCGGCCGAGAGCTCCCGCGGGGTCGCCGAGGAGGCGCTGCAGAAGGCCGAGCTGGCGCGCCACAAGGCCGCCGAGCAGCTGCTCAATGCGTCGAAGGCCCGCGACGACGCCGCCACCGGCGACGCCGCGGCGGTCCGCGAGCTCGAGAAGCTGCGCCGCAAGGTCGCCGACTACGAGGCCAAGGCCGGCACCCAGGCGTCGGCGTCCGACGTCAGCGCGCTGACCGCGGAGATCGCGGCGAGCAAGCACCGCGTCGCCGAGGCCGACAGCCTGGCGGCGACCGCCGACCGCGCCCACAAGGGCCTGCAGGCCGAGCTCGAGGCCGCTCGCGTCGAGGCCAAGGCCGCCCGGGCCGAGGCCGATCGCGCCAAGGCGTCGGCGGCATCGGCGACCGCCAACGGCGCGGTCGAGGGCGCCGCACCGGTCGCGTCCGACGAGATCACGGCGATGGCGAAAGAGGTCTACGACGCCATCAACGACGTGCTGTCCGAGCTGCGCAACAACATCAACCTGGTGAAGGGCGAGCTCCCGAACCTGTCGGGCGCCAACGCCGACGCGCTCACGATCGTGAGCGATACCATCGAGACCTTGGTGGGCCAGGCCGAGGACGCCAAGGGCTCGCTGCGTGGGCTCCGCGATCTCGCGGGGGGCTGAGGCACGCGGGGGGCTGACGCGTCCGAATTCCGTAAACAGAGAAACGAACCAAGATGATCACCGACACCATCCGCCGAAGCTCCCGGGGCGAGATCGAAGATCTCATCCGCGCTCGTTACTCGCTCATCTGGCTCACCTCTCCCGAGGAGACCCGCGTCGAGGAGGCCCTCAAGAAGCTCTGCATGGAGCGCGAGATGCGCCTCGAGGTGTGGTCGATCACCGAGGGGTTCAAGGTCATCGCCAACGGCCAGGGCACGCGCGACGTGAAGGATCCCATGAAGGCGATCGATCACGTCCTCCGCGGCGAGGGCCGCGCGCTCTACATCCTGCGCGACTTCCACCCGTTCCTGAAGGAGCCGGCGGTGGTCCGGCGCCTGCGCGACGCCGCGACCGAGCTGCGCAAGACCAAGAAGAGCCTCATCGTCCTGTCGCCGGTCACCAAGATCCCACCCGAGCTCGAGAAGTCGGTGTCGGCGATCGTCGACTGGGAGCTGCCCAACCGCCAGGAGATCGAGGCGATCGCGCGCCGGCTGTTGCCGAACACGCCGCCCGCGACCCAGCAGCTGGTCGAGGCCGATCCGACCTACCTCGAGCGCGTCGTCGAGGCCGCACTCGGACTCACCGCGGTCGAGGCCGAGAACGTCTTCTCCAAGGCCGTGGTCCGCACCCACACCTTCGATCTCGAGACCATCATCGAGGAGAAGAAGCAGATCATCCGCAAGAGCGGCCTGCTCGAGTACTACGAGCACCGCGAAGAGTTCACCGACGTCGGCGGCATGGACACGCTGAAGGACTGGCTGGTCAAGCGCCGCAACGCGTTCTCGTCGCGCGCCCGCGACTTCGGCCTGCCGCTGCCCAAGGGCATCCTGCTCATCGGCGTGCCCGGCACCGGCAAGTCGCTCACTGCCAAGGCGGTCGGCGCGCTGTGGGGCATGCCGCTCCTGCGCCTCGACGTCGGCAAGATCTTCGGCGGTCTGGTCGGCAGCTCCGAGGAGAACATCCGCACCGTCATCAAGACCGCCGAGGCGGTCGCGCCCGCGGTGCTGTGGATCGACGAGCTCGAGAAGGGCTTCTCCGGCACCGGGTCGTCGGGTCAGACCGACGGCGGCACCACGTCGCGCGTGTTCGCGTCGTTCATCACCTGGCTGCAGGAGAAGACCACGCCGGTCTTCGTGATCGCGACCGCCAACAA
>JAYTAJ010000894.1:0-3155 GCA_043737575.1 Myxococcales bacterium
TTCGACGTCGCGGAGCAGCGGTTCCAGACCCGGATCGTGAGCGTCTTGTGGGCGACGGAGCAGCACACGCTCGACGAGCCACTGGTTCAGCTGCTGCGATCGATGGCTGCCGCGTATCCCCTGGCCCAGGGCTGCGTCGGCTCGTACCGATCGCGCGCCTACGCCGGCCACGAGGTGCTCGACCCGATGGACAACCAGTCGGAGCTCGACGGAGGGAGACCAGGCTGGCCGAATCCGACCTCACCCACGGTCATCCGGTTGCACTGGGATCGGATGCACGACTACAGGATGGATCGTCAGCTCCGGCGGCTGTATCCGGTCACGATCATCGGCCCGCAGATCTGGGCGCAGCTGCCGCCGATGCCGGCGTTCGATCCGATGCCAACGGTCGAAGACCTGGGCGACTGCAAGCTGCTGACCGCGTGGCCGACCTTGTGCGAGCCGCGCGACCCGGAGTTCCTGCGCGGGACCCGGGCGCTGCGGGCGTGGCTGTGGCCGTACACGATCCAGAATCCGGCCGATCACGTCGACAACGATCCGCCCGCGGGGACGGCTGCCACGCGCTGAGTCGTCTATGGTCGGCCGATGTGGAAAGTCGGTCTGTGCGCGCTGGTCGCGGTCGGGTGTGGCAGCAAGTCGGAGCCCGCGAAGGAGGTCGCGAAGGACCCGACGACGGCGGCGCCGAAGGCGGATCGCTTCGGCAAGGTGAAGCGGCCGACGGTGTCGGCGGTGTGCGCCGAGGCGGGCTTCGGCTACCTCGCCACGTGCGTCGAGACCGAGCTGGCGGAGCTGGCGACCGCGGCGGGCAAGGTCTATCGCGTGAGCGAGGTCGGCGATCCGACGGCGGCGTGGGTGTACGTGCTGGCGCGGCCGGACGGCACGATGGTGCGCGGCGACGGCGGCAACAACGGCACCATGCTCGACGAGATCACCAAGGCGCTCGACCTCGCGGCGACGCCGCCCGCGACCTTGGCGCTGCTCCACGCCGCCCTCGACACCGAGGTCGCGGTGGTGCGCTGCCTGCCCGGTGCCGACGACAAGCTGCCGCCCGACAGGGACGGCAAGGTCCACGCCTGCGCCGCGCCCGCGATCGTGAAGGACGGCGACAAGCAGGTGCTGACCTACGTCGTCGAGCAGTTCCCGCACCCGCGGCTGCTCAATCGCGACAGCCACTGGATCTACGCCAGCCGCATCGAGGTCCGCGAGCACGAGCTGTCGCACATCGAAGGCAGGGGGCTCGTCGAGCTGGCGGCCGACGCGCCGCTGCCGCCGTCGATGCCGCCGCGTCCGACGCTGACGAGCCCACCCGACTGGGTCGCGGCGCCGGTCCAGGTGTCGGCCGAGCTGAGCGCGGCGCTGTGCCAGGCGGCGGTCGCGAAGGTCTCGGGCCTCGAGGGCCAGGCGTGCAAGGCCTACGGGTATCCGTCGCTCGATCTGCCGACGGGCTCGCTGTACTACCTCGCGAACGACGCGGGCCAGCGCCACCTCATCGCGCTCCAGAAGCCCGACGGCACGATCGTCACGGGCTACGACCTCGGCGCGACCGAGCACCCGCTGCTGCCGATCATCGCGAGCTACGATCCGACGGTGGTGCCGCCCGCGACGTTCTTCGCGGCCCACCTGTTCTTGACCGGACGGGCGGCGCGCATCCTGTGCCTGCCGGGCGCCAAGGACGTCATCCCGGGCGTCGACTGCGTGGCGCCGACCGCGGTGAAGCAGGGCGAGGATCTGGTCGTCACCGCGATCGTCGAGGAGCGGCCGTTCCCCGACGAGCACGGCACCCGGCCCGACCCGTCGGTCCGCTCGTACACGATGACGTTCGGCCCGGGCGGCGGCTTCTCGGGCGGCGGCACGCGCCTCCTCGACCTGCGCGACCAGTGAGCTACTGCGGTGGCGCGTACAGCGCGTCGACGTCGACCTTGTAGTAGCCAGCCAGCCACGCGATGACCTCGTCGTCGGGCTGACCGTCGCGGATCATGGCGGTCACCTTCTTGGTCGCCGCGATGAAGTTCAGGCGCCAGCCCTCGGGATCGCGGCGGAAGTCGAAGTTGAACGGCACCTCGATCTCGCCGACGATCGGCTGCGCCGACGCGTGATCGCCGTCGAGCGTGATGGCGCCGAGCTTCAGCTGATCGGGATCGACGATGGTGGTCAGGCTGGCGGCGACCAGGGTCGCGATCGGGGTGTCGCGCAGCTCGCGCGCGCGCTTGCCCTGGCGGAACATGATGATCGCGATCTGGTCGTCGAGCGAGCGGCGCTTGAGCTCGTCGGCGGTGACGGTCAGCGCGTCGCGGCGCAGGTCGTCGTAGAAGGCCATCGTCGCGCGATCGATCAGCGCGACCGCGCCCGCGGAGTCGCCGCCCGCGGCCTTCACGCGGGCCGCGCGGGCGAGCCACAGCCGACGACGATCGCGGCGAGGACGACGACGCGCTTCAACGCGTGAGCTTCCGGTACTCGTTGATGTGGCGGATCGCCGAGCGCGAGTCGCCGCTCTGATCGAACAGCGTCGCCAGGTTGTAGTGGGCCTCGGCGAGGCCGGGGTCGAGCTCGAGGGCGCGGGTGTAATGGACGATCGCGTCGCCCTCGCGGCCGCCGTCCTGGGCGACGACGCCGAGGTTGTAGAGCGCGGTCGCGTCGGTCGGATCGAGCCGCAGCGCGGCGGTGAAGCAGTCGGCGGCCGCCTCGCCCGCGCCGGCCTCGGCGTGGAGGCGGCCCTGGTTGATCCACGCCTCGACGTGATCGGGGCGCAGCCGGAGCGCGCGACGGTACGAGTCGATCGCGGCGGCGGCGTCGGACTCCTCGAGGACGACCGCGCGCTCGAACCAGTCGTCGCCGGTCAGCGGCGGCGCCGGCGCGGGCGGCTCGACCGGGCGGCCCGGCAGATCGTGGAGCGCGCCCGCGGGCGGCGTGGCGACGGTGATCACGAACGGCAGCGACAGCTGACCCGACAGCGGCGCGACGTCGCCGCGGATCGCGATGTGACCGTCGCGGACCTCGAGCGGCAGCTCGGCGATCGACTGGCTGGTGCCCGCGCGCTCGCGCACCGCCACCAGCTCGCGGCGCAGCCGCGCCAGCGGCACGCCCGCGCCGAGCAGCGCCTTCACCGTCCGCAGCGCCGACAGATCGCGGAACGACAACCGCAGCGGCAGCTCACC
>JAYTAJ010000895.1:0-3152 GCA_043737575.1 Myxococcales bacterium
CTTGAACGCGAGACCCATGGGGGTCGCGCCCGCGCCCACGCCCGCATCGCCCGTCGCTGCCACCGCGCGCGCCGCCCTCTGCTCCCTCGGCTTCAAGCCAACCGAGGCCGCCACCGCGGTCGCCCACGCGCTGACCCACGTGAGCACCCAGGCGCCGCTCGACGATCTGATCCGCGCCGCGCTGCGTGCCTGCCGCAAGCCCGCGAGCTAGCCCCGCCACCTCCGGGTTCTGGTTCCGGAAGAGAGATCAAAAATCACGGGAACCAGCAGGGCCTGTGCGGGTGTGTGGTCAACGTCGATCTCGTCGCGGCCATCGCGGCGGGCGGCGACGTTGTCCAAGCGGGAGTGGAGTGTCCGCGACTCGTCCCGCGTGCCGAGGCCGCAAGCGCGGCACTCCACACCCGCGGCACAACCCACAGGCCCCCGCCTCCCCCGCCTCTCAGTAGTCCAACAACAAGCCGAGCTGCAGCGAGAACGCATCCACCAGTTGGTCCGACGTCAGAAACTGCGTCGCCCGCCCGCCGAGATTCGCGGTCTCGTCATCGGCGGGCAGCTCGTCGAGCAACAACACCTCCGCCTTCAGGTTGAGCTCGAGGCGGTCGAACAGCTTCCAGACCTTCACGTCGTCCTCGGCGATCGACAGCATCGTGAGCTTGCCGCCGACCAGCGCGTTGCGGACGGGCGCGAGCTCGCGGTCGCCGGTGAAGTAGGCGCCCGCGGTCGACTCGGTCTCGTAGTAGAAGGCGTCCTTGAAGAACGTCGCGGGGGTCTGCTGGTAGGCGCGGGCGCGGACGCGCAAGACCAGCGAGCTGCCGAGGTACTGCGAGTACGCGAGCTCGACGGTGCCGGAGGTGACGCCCCAGTTGTCGCTGTAGGCGCGGCCGGACAGATGCACGACGCCGCGCAGCTTGGGCAGATAGCGGTTGAGCCGGGCGGAGACGGCGGTGCGGGCGCGCGAGTCGGGGATGTGCTCCTGCGGCTCGTTGGGACCGATGCGGACCCGGCGGTAGGGGTTCGACTGGAAGCCCTTGAGGACCTGACCAAACAGGCTGAGCTGCAGCACGGTGGTCGGCGACAGGTTCTGCGTGAGCGTCGCCTGCGCGGTGTCGATGTCGATCTCGCGCCACTCGGTCTGCCCCATCGTGTCCTGACCGAACACGCCCTGCTTCTTCAGGCACGGATCGGCGCCGACGAGGGCGCGGCGCTCGAGGGGCTGGGTCGCGGCGTTCTCCTTGTCGCAGACCTGATCGAAGCTGTGGCTGTAGGCGAGCGCGAGGTTGGTGTTCTTGCCGGGCAGATCGATCGCGCCGCTGACGCCGACCGCGAGCGACAGGTAGTCGCGCTCGGTGCCGACGGTGCCGGTCACGGCGAGCGTCGAGCGGCGGCCGGTGAAGCCGAGGCCGAGCTTGCCCTCGTGGCGGAGGTCGGAGAACGTGGTGGCGGTGCTGACGGCGTCGACGGCGTACACGGTGGCGGTCGCGCCGGTCACGGCGTCGGCGGTGTAGCCGGCCGACAGCGTGGTGTGCTCGCCGAGATCGACGCCGAGGTCGACCTGGGGATGGACGACGGTGAGCCCACCCTTGTCGCCCTGACGGCTCTCCTGGTACCAGGTCGTGGTCAGATCGATCTTGTCGTCGGCGCGCGCGGCCCGCGGCGCGGCGGCGAGCGGCACGATCAGCACCGCGATCGAGAGTCGCGTCAATTGCACCCGCAGCCTCCGCCTTGCGCGCCGCGACCGCCGGCGGCGCCCTCGCGGTTGGTGAGGATGTGCTCGTCGGCGGCGGCCTCTTGTTGATCGTTGTCGAAGGCCATCACCGGATCGGCGAGGAACTCCTTCTCGTTGGCGCGCACCGCGAAGCGGCCGCACGCCGACAGCGAGCCGAGGACACCGACGAGCGCGAGGATCTGGATGGTGCGCATGGGTCCTCCTAGAAGAAGATCGCGAGGCCGGCGGTGAGCTCGTGGCCGGCCTCGGAGCGGTTGCGATCGAACAGCACCCAGTGCCGATAGTCGGTGCGGAGCGTGATCTGCTTCTTGAACGTGATCTCGAAGCCGCCGCCGGCGTCGAGGGCGGCGAGGGTCTCCTCGGGATCGGTGAAGTTGTCGGCCTTGGGCCGCAGGTGCGCGGCGCCGAAGCTGGCGTGGACGAACGGACCGACCGGCGCGCCGGGCGCCATGCGCAGGGTCCAGCCGGCGCCGACCAGGAACACGTCGATCTGCGCGCGCGGCGACAGCCCGGCGAAGCCCTCGATCGCGAAGTACGGATCGAGCAGCACCGCGGGGCGCAAGAGGAACAGCCCCTCGCGATCGAGCAGGCCGGCCGAGAACGACACCTCGACCTTGGCGTAGGGCAGGGGCGACGGGCCGAGGAGGGTGCGGCGGATGCTGCGGCCGATCCGTGCGAATACGCCGGCCTCGTCGGCGGGGCCGACCTCGAACGGGAACACCAGCTCGCCGAAGATCCAGCCGGTGGTGCCGTCGTCGAGGACGACCCGGAACCAGTAGCCGCGGGTGCCGCGCTCGACGACCTCGAACACCTCGCCGCGCCGCGCGTCGTAGATCGATCGGTAGCTGGCGCCGGGGCCGCTGTAGACCGGGGCGTCCTGGGCGATGACGCGCAGGTACGCCTCGGCGCTGGCGTCGCGCGCGCTGATGCCGAGCGCGCACAGGGCGATCACGCCGACGAGGATCGCCGTCCGCACGCGGAGGAGGCCCACTAGAACCAGCCCTGGAAGATGCCGACCTGCGGGTCGGTGTCGGCGAAGATGTCGCCGCCGCCGTGCGAGTCCTCGCCGGCCAGCGGCCGCGTCAGCAGCGTGCTCGCGCTCGGCGTGCCGCAGTTGAGGAAGCGGATCGCGACGCGGTAGTTGCGCTCGAGGTCGGGCGTCGCCGACGCGTCGAAGCGCAGGCCCGAGCGGCCGTCGGACTCGCGGTGGCAGCCGGCGGCGGCGATGCACGACATCGCGGGGTCGGCGGGGGCGAGGTACTTCGGCCACATCTCGGTGCGGAAGTACGCGGGATCGGGGCGGCACACGCCGGGGTTCGACGGATCCTCACCGAGATCGATCGTCGGACAGGCGGCCAGGAAGCCGAGCGCGACCGAGCCAGCGACGATCGCTGCGATGCGGACCATCCGACGGCGAGGGTAACGC
>JAYTAJ010000896.1:0-7194 GCA_043737575.1 Myxococcales bacterium
GATCGCGGCGATCACGGGCAAGGCGGTCGCGGCGACCGAGGCGCCGCTCGACGCGGTGATCCCGACCTTCACCAGCTTCGGCCTGTCGAGCGCGGTCGCGGCCCAGTACCGCGAGATGTACGAGGGCATCTTCGCGGGCCGCGTGACCTGGGCCGGCGGGGACGCGCGCGCGGTGCGCGGCACGGTGACGATCGCGGAGGTGCTGCGCCCCGCGCTGGCGTAGCTGCCTCTTCGGGCGGGAGCCCTTGCCCCGCGCCGCGCCATGCGCAAGCTACCCGGATGATCCGCGAGGACTACCTGATCCGGCTGATCCGCCAGCTCGCCGAGGTGCTGGCGCGCGCCGCGGGCTTCAACGCACGCAAGCAGCACGACCAGGCGATCGACGCGCTGCAGCGAGCGTGGGACGAGCTGCTCGAGACGCCGCGCGATCTGCTGGAGGTCGTCGACGACGCGACCCTCGCCGAGCTGCTGCGCGAGCCCGGCAAGATGCGGATCGCGGCCCAGCTGCTCGCCGAGGAGGCCCGGGCCACCGCGGGCAAGGGCGATCCGGTCCACGCGGCGATGCTGAGCATGCGGGCGATGCGGCTGTACGCGTCGGCCCGCGTGCTCGATCCGACCGAGGACGACGACGCGGCGATCCTCGAGCTTTCGCGCGCGGTGCCGCCCGGCGCGCTGTAGCTGCGATAGGCTCGCGCGGTGCCGCGCTGGATCGAATGCGTCATCGGCGTGCTGACCGCGTGCGCCGCGCCGCATAACGCCCCCGCGCCGCCCGCGTCGCCCGCGCCGCCCGCGCCGCCCGCGGCGGCGCCGACGACCATCGACGCGACCGCATCCCCCAGCCCCGCCGCGCCGACGCCTCGCCCGCCGGATCCCGACGACGTCCTGCCGCCCGATCACACGATCGCGCCGCCCGCCGCCGAGCTCGCGGTCGAGATCCCCGCGGGCGTGAACGTCGCGCCGCCCGCCGACGGCTGGTGGAAACGCCGCGGCGCCTGCCCGAAAGGCACGCGCCTCACCAGCCACACCTTCACGTTTCGCCCGGGCAGCCGCTGGCGAGCGCACCGCTGCGTCGGCACCACCGCCGCGGCGCGCCCCGAGACCTCGATCCGCCTCGACGTCGCGGGCGATCGCGAGGACGCGTGGGTCGACGCCAACGGCAAGCGTCACGGCGGCTACCGCATGATCGAGTACGGCTACGAGACCGCGGGCCTGTGGCTGCACGGCGTGGAGCACGGCCGCCACACCCACACCGAGATCGCGAAGGCGCGCATCGGCCTGATCACGCCGTACCGCGACGGCGCGCACCACGGCCTCTACCTGCAGGACAACAGCTCGCTGCCCGAGACCGGCTACTATGTCGACGGTCATCGCGTCGGCAGCTGGTTGCAGTGGCGCAGCCTCGACGGCGTCGTGCGTTCGCGGCTGCGCTACGACGCGGGCGCGCTGCACGGCGCGCAGCGCTGGTGGTACCCCGACGGCGCGGTGCTCGCGCGCGCTGCGATGGTCGCGGACGTCGGCAGCTGGGAGGTCCTCGCGCCCGACGGACGCGTGCGATCACGCGTCGACTGCAACCGGGACCAGCTGATCGAGCTGGTCGCGTGGGACGAGGCGGGCACGGTCGTCCTCCGCAGCTGCGGTCCCGTCGCGCCGCGCGGCTGCGTCGCGGTCGGACCGACGACGTACATGGAGGGCGTGCCGCTCGGCGCCGCGCCGCAGCTGTGCGATGCCCCCAGCATCGCGCCGCTCGGCGTGTTCTGACGCCGCCGAAAAAGAAATCGTCCTGCGCGCGTCACAGGCGCGCGGCTCGCGCTCTATCCGCTCCGAAGACGCCAACGAGGACGCGGCCAAGGTGGTCGCCCCGAGGGCGGAGGAGATCGTCATGAAGTTCGAGATGTCGCGGCGCGCGCTTGCGTTGCCCCTGGTGTTCGTCACGTTTGCGGGTGCGTGTTCCGAAGCTCCGACGGTGGAGCCGTTCGCCGATGGCGAGGGTCTACTCGAGCACGGCTGGGAGCGCGCCGAGGTGCGGGCGCCACGCGAGCAGCTGCTCGCCGACGAGGGTGCGATCGGCGACCGCGAGCTCGGCGACGAGTCGCTGGCGCTGCGCGCCGCCGCGGATCGCGGCTGGCAGACCACCGACGGCCGCCGCTTCGACGCGCTGTTCGTCGCCGGCGACGGCGTCGCCTACGGCCGCTTCGGTGACGCTCGCGACATGGCGCCGCCGACCGACGCCGGCCACGGCGCATTCAACCCCGACGCCAACAAGATCTGGGAGCAGTCGCTGTTCAAGATCCTCGGCGGTACCCTCAACAGCGATCGCCGCAGCCGCATCAGCTCGATCGCGACGCTCGAGAGCTACCCGTACCGCACCGTCGGCGCGCTGAGCGGCAGCGGCAACACCGGGTCGGGCGGCTGCACCGGCACGATGGTCGGCCCGCGCCACGTCCTCACCGCGGCCCACTGCGTGATGGGCTCCGACGGCTCGATCTCGACCAGCGGCTGGTTCAACCCCGGCCAGACCAACACCACGATCACCAACGGAGGTAGCTCGCGGCGCTGGAGCGGTGTGATGCTGCGCGACTGGCGCGCCGGGCGCCGCTTCGACTACGCGCTGCTCTACCTCACCGATCGCGCCGACAACGTCCAGCTCGGCTGGATGGGCATCGCGTGGTGGAACACCCCGTTGAGCTACGTGTCGCAGACCGCCTACAACAAGGGCTACCCGTGCGGCCCGAACATGAACTGCGGTCTCTCCACATCGCAGCAGTGCAAGGCATCGCCGCGCCCCGACCGTCGCTGCGACGGCTGGATGTACGCCGACTCGGCGACCCTGCATGTCGGCGCCGCGACCAGCGATGATCGCCTGGAGTACGACCTCGACACCTCGAACGGCCACAGCGGCAGCGCGATCTACACGTACCTCGACGGCACCCCGGCGGTGCTCGCGGTCCACTACGGCGCGAACGGCAACTACAACGCCGGCGCCCGCTTCCGCACCTCGATGTGGAACGACGTTTGTACCTGGATCGCGGACGTCCCCAGCGCGTTCGGGACTCACGCGCTCTGCAACTGACGCCGCTGCCTGACCGCGAGGACGATGAGCCCGAGCGGTTGCGCGACGAGGACCACGAGGGCGACGTGGGTGCCCGCCCGATCGGCGATGACGCCGATGAGCCAGGGCAGCGCGAGCCCGAACGGCGTGAACAGGTGGCCGGCCGCGAGGACGGTCCCCGACTGATCGGGACGACGGGCGAAGGCCTGGGCGGCGGCGAGGGGATACAGCGGTGCCGCGAAGAAGCCGACCGGTGCGATCAGCAACACGCTGGTCCACGCGGTCGGCGCGGCGATCCAGGCGACGAACGAGGCGGCGGTCGCGGCGCTGAACCAGATCAAGAGCGACAGCTCGCCGCGTCGCAGCAGCAGCCGCTCGAGCGCGATCAGGCCGATCATCCCGCCGATCACGCTCGAGCCCACGACGGCGCTCTGGAAGAACGGCCCGGCGCCGAGGTGATCGCGGACGTGGATGGTGGCGAACACGACGAGGATCTCGTCGAGCAGATCGCACAGCGCCACGCCGAACAGCCACGCGACCAGCGTGCGATCGCGGAGGGCGTCACGGAGCGCGGCGAGGATCCCCGGCGCGTCGCCGTCGTCGTCGTCGGCGCCGACGCCGTCGGGGAAGCGGGTGGCCCAGGTGATCGCGGCGGCGGCGAGCAGGACGACGCCGATCGCCGCGAAGCCGGATCGCCAGCCGAGGCCGACCGCGGCGATGCCCGCGAGGAGCAGCGGCCCCGCGAGATCGCCGCCGCTCGAAAAGAGCGTCCACCGCGCCATCGTGCGGCTGCGCTGATCGGGGCGCGCGTCGATGAGCGTCGCCTGGGCGAGGGCCACCGCGGCGCCGGTCGCGATCCACGACAGGCCGACCGCGAGCGCCAGGACGATCGGGCTCGGCGCGATCGCCGCGAGCAGCGACGCCAGCGCCATGAGCGTGAGCCCGCCGCGGATGAACCAGCGCCGCGGGTAGCGATCGGCGTAGAGGAAGACGATCGGCTCGACCGCCATCGCGAGGATGCCCGGGACGACGAACAGCCACAGCGCCATCGTCGCGTGCGACAGCTGGAACGATCGCTCGATGCCCGTCGCGCTGATCGCGGGCACGCCGCTGGCCGCCTCGTCGATGAACGCGAGGCCGAACAACACGGTCGTGATCGAGACCAGCCGCCCGAGGGCGGCCGTGACCCGCGGTCAGATGCGTTCGGTGTGGAGACGCGGCATGACGATGATCTGAGCGCAGCGGTGGCGATCGCGCAAGCCCGAAAGTTAGCCGTCGAAGCGCAGCCCGAGCACCCAGGTCTGCCAGCGGCGCTGGAACGCCGTCAGGTCAGGCTCGCCGAGGACCGCCGCCAGGGTGTCGAGGCCGGTCGGATCGGCGGCGGCCGCGGCGCGGAACCGCCGATAGAAGTCGACGAGCAGCCCGTGCTCCTGCAGGTAGTAGAGGAGGTAGCGGGCCTGCGCGTAGTTGGTGCCGCGGTCGCGCTGGTAGAACGCGTCGTCGTTCATCCGCGCCAGCTCCCGGAAGCTCGGGACCTCGCCCTCGAGGATCGCGGCCTGCAGCCCCGCGAGGCGCCAGTTGGTGAGGCCGACGATGTGGCCGTCGACCTCGGCGCTCTGCTCGAACAGCGAGCCGAGGCCCTCGTTGAGCCACGGCGGCGCCGCGGGAAAGTCGGCCTCGACGTAGGGATGCACCAGCTCGTGGACCAGCGTGCCGCCGCCGGTCGAGATGTCCATGAACAGGCCGTCGTCGTCGCTGGCGTAGAAGCCGTACGGCGTCGTCGGTTCGTCGCCGGTCAGCGCCCGCACGCCGCGGCGGTAGCTGCGCGCGTCGTTCCACAGGAACACCGCGAGCGTGCGGGTCGGGCGCCGCACGAAGAAGTCGCGCTCGAGCGCGTCGGCCGCCCAGCGGATCGTGCGGGCGCGGCGGGCCAGCTCGTCGGGCGCATCGTTGCCCGCGACGACGAACGGCGCCTCGACGCGGACGTGCATGTCGTCGAGCCCGGCCTTGGCGAGGCGGGCCCGCAGCGCGTCGAGGTGCGGCGCGTAGGGATCGGGCCCGGCCTCCACGGGCGCGGGCGCCGCTTGCTCGGCCGCCGTCACGCGCTCGACCGTCGGCGGTGCGGAGCAGGCAGCCGCAAGCACGAGCGCGATCGCAGCGAGGCGGCGCATGTCATCCGATCGGCGGGTTGTCGTTGCACACGCCGATCTCGAAGATCAGGTACAGCAGCACGCGCTCCTGCGGCAGCAGGCCGACGTGAGTGCCGGGCGCGGTGTGGTACGTCGAGAACAGCACGCGGCCGCAGCCGGGCGGGTTGAAGGTGACGGTGAGCGGGCGCTTGCTCGGCCCACCGATCGACGAGCCCGAGCCGGTGACCCAGGCCCGCGGCGTGTCGAGCACGTCGGCGCCGTCGTCGTCGGTGCCGACCACGACCGGCGTCAGGCGCTCGATCCAGTTCCAGTTGTCGTAGGCGACGAAGCGCGCCGCGTTGATCGGCCCGACGTCGCCGCCGAACTCGCCGCGCGGACCGACCTGACCGTGCAGCCAGGCGTTGAGCTCGGGGTCGGTCGCCTCGGCATCGCTCGACGAGTAGACCTCGCCATCGGCGGTGCCGAACCGGCTGAAGTCCCAGGTGTCGGTCAGCGGATCGTAGGCGTCGCTCGGCGTGTCGGTGCGCGGATCGCCGGTGGCGACGGTCTCGCCCAGCTCGATCTGCGTCGGGAAGACGTTGTCCATCCACTCGCCCGACCAGTCGGTGACGTAGAGGCGGCCGCCCTCGGCGACGTAGTCGCGCAGGTTGCGCAGCACCTGTTGATCGTGGAGCAGCGACACCTGCGGATCCGACGCGCACGGGATGAAGACGATGTGGTACTGGCGCAGCCGATCGAGATCGGACACCAGCTGGCCGAGCGTGCCCATCGCCATCCCGAGGTCGACGCCGCCGTGGCGGTACAGATCGATCTCGCCGAGCGTGCTGGTGTAGTCGCCGTCGGCGCCGACCTGGCCCAGCCCCATCTTGCCGACGATGTCCTCGATCGAGTCGTAGGTGCCGACCGCGACCGCGATGTGCGGGATGGTCTTGCCACCCGCGACGTCCTGCTGGCTCGGCAGCGTGGTCTGCGCGGCGTCGAGCACGCGGGGCCCGAGCCCGAGCGTCAGCTCCTGCTCGAGGCGGAACTGGCCCTTCTGGATCACCAGCCAGTAGGTGCCGGGCTGGAGCTGCACCATCTCGAAGCGGCCGCGGGCGTCGGACAGGACGCCGCTGCCGACCTCGACGCAGCGCTCGCAATACACGCCGCTCGGGATCGGCGGCGGTCGGGTGGTCTCGAGGGTGATCAGGGCGCCCGCGATCGGGATCTCCTGCCCCGCGGGGACCAGGCCAGGCGCCATGCTCGGCGCCCAGATCGTGCCCGCCAGCGTGACCGCGGTCGAGACGTCGGGCGCGGCGTCGGTCTCGTCGTCACCGCCGCCGCCGTTGTTGGGGCCGCACGCAGCGGCGACACCGACGACGACGACGAGCAGGATCCTCCACACGGCGCTTCCATTACAGCGGGCGGCTCGGATGGCGGCAAGCGGATTCGCGCGTGTGCTAGTCTCCTCGCCATGGGTATTCTCGACTTCGTCAAGGGTGGCGTCCGTGAGATGGCCATCGCGCGGCCCGACGCCGCCAAGGATCAGTGGGTCTACAAGCACCCCGATCAGACTATCCCCTGGAAGGCGCAGCTCACCGTCGATCAGGACGAGGTCGCGCTGTTCTTCAAGAACGGTCAGTACGTCGGTGCGCTGTCGGCCGGGCGCCACACGCTCGACGGCAACAACATCCCGTTCCTCGGTCAGCTCGTCGACAAGTTCACCGGCGGCAACGTCTTCATCTCCGAGGTCTACTTCGTCAACAACCGCGAGCACGCGTCGATCAAGTTCGGCACGTCGGTCGGTGACATCCCGGATCCGCAGACCTCGCTGCGGGTGCGGCTGATGGTTCACGGCGACTTCTCGGCCAAGGTCTACGACCCGCTGAAGTTCCTGATCGGTCTGGTCGGTCAGCGCATGGCCGACAACGAGATGTTCATCGGCTGGTTCAAGAGCCAGGTCCAGAAGACGATCAAGGACCACATCGCCGAGCTGATCGTGAAGCAGAACTGGCC
>JAYTAJ010000897.1:0-3147 GCA_043737575.1 Myxococcales bacterium
CGGTAGTTGTCGATCGGCCCGTGGATGCCGTAGCTGCCCGACCAGCTGAGGAACGGCAGCCCCGCGAAGACCGGGATCTTCTCGCCGGTCTCGGGATCGGTCCACCAGGTCTTGCACGGCTGGATCGTCGACGGCTTGATGACGAAGTCCTGCGTGCCGTAGGCCGCGAGCGGATAATACGAGAGCGACTCGCCGAAGGTCAGCGACGTCGGATCGGTGTCGCGCACGCCGACGCCGACCGGGAAGACCTTGTCGAAGCCGGTCGTGCGATCGAGCAGGCGCAGGGTCAGCCCGTCGAGCGAGACGATGATCTCCGGATGCGGCAGCACGGGCAGGTTCGGCCCGGTCTTGCACGTGAGCGCGGCGCCCCAGTTGCCGTCGGCCTTGCCGTCGTCGCCGAACAGCTCGCCGACCGGCAGGTCGCCGTCCTCGGGCGCAGGATCGACGGCGTCATCGCCCGCGCAGCCGAGGACCGCAGGCACGAACAGCAAGAGGGCGAGATGGCGCAGCACGCGCGCGCCTGGTGCAACCAGCGATCCAGCCGTGATCACAGCGACCACGCCTGGTTGCGCAGCCGCGGCGGTGGCGCCCACGCTGGCCAGGATGATCGACGCGTCGGGTCATCCGCCGGCTGGGCGACGCGGCACGTCACCGCCGCATCACCATCGACGAGCCGATCGTTGATCAGAACCGCGGGCGCGATCAGGCGTCGTACGCTGCATGCGACGACTCGGCACCGCGTCCGTCCTCTGGCTCGCGCTCTCCTGTAGCCACACCCCGCCCCCCGCCGCGCCGCCGCCCCTCGCCGCCTCCGAGGTCGAGACCCCGACCGTCGCCGCCGGGACCCCGTCGTCGGCGCTGATCGCGTCGACCTCGGGCACCGCCCTCATCGCCGAGCGCGAGGTGCCGATCTCGCTGACCGCCGCCGACGGCACCGGCCTCGCGCTGGTCCGCCTCGAGGCCCGCGCGGTCGTCGAGGGCCCCCTCGCCTACACCGAGCTGCACCTGAAGTTCGCCAACCCGCTCGATCGCACCCTCGAGGGGCGCTTCGCGATCACCCTGCCCGACGGCGCCGCGCTGTCGCGCTTCGCGATGCGCCAGGACAAGGGCTGGATGGAGGCCGAGGTCGTCGAGCGCATGGCGGCGCGCCGCGCCTACGAAGACTTCCTGCACCGCCGCCAAGATCCCGCGCTCCTCGAGAACGAGGCCGGCAACCAGTTCTCGGCCCGGGTCTTCCCGATCCCGGCCCGCGGCGAGAAGGAGCTGATCGTCGCGTTCTCCCACGAGGTCCACGGCAACTACGTGCTGCCACTGCGCGGCCTGCCGCAGATCGGCTCGGTCGTCGCGTCGGTCCAGGTCGCGCGCCCCGATCGCACCGGCGCCGCCTACGATCGCACCGAGCTGAGCCAGGAGGCGTGGACCCCGGATCGCGATCTGGTGGTCGGCCTCGGCGGCGCGGCCAGCGCGATCCGCGCCGGCGATCTGGTCGCGTTCACGATCGATCCGCTCGCGACCGCGGCGCCCGCGCCGATCGACGGCGTGACGATCTTGTTCGACACCAGCGCGTCGCGCGCGCTCGGCTACGCGGCGCAGGTCGACGGCCTGATCGCGATGGTCGCCGAGCTGGCGAAGACCCACGGCGCGGCGCTGCCGGTCACGATCGCCGCGTTCGATCAGCAGATCGTCGAGCTGTACCGCGGGCCGGCCAGCGGCGCCGCCGCGGTGAAGCCGGCGCTGATCGCGCGCACCGCCCTCGGCGCTTCGGATCTGCCGGGCGCCCTGACCTGGGCCGCGCGTCACGGCGGCAAGCGCGTCGTCCTGGTCGGCGACGCGGTGTCGACGATCGGCTCCGACGCCCACCTCACCGACGCCCTCGCCGCCCTCGGCAAGAAGACCGAGCGGCTCGACGTCGTGCTGGTCGGCGGCATCCGCGATCGCGCGACCGCGGCGCGGCTCACCCACGGCGCGCTGCGCGCCGACGGCGCCATCATCGACGGCACCCGCGCGCCGAGCGAGGTCGCGCGCCGCCTCGGCCTCACCACCCGCTCCGGCATCGCCGTCACGATCCCGGGCGCGCGGTGGTCGTGGCCCGCGGTCCTCGACGGAGTCCAGCCCGGCGACGCCACCGTCGTGATCGCCCAGCTCGACCGCAAGGCGACCGGCCCGCTGCAGGTGAAGGCGGGCGACGCCACGCTCAGCGTCACGCCCGTCGACGTCCCCGCGCCGCTGCTCAGCCGCGCCGCCGCGGGCGTCGAGATCGCGCGCCTCGCCGCCCAGCGCGCCGTCGCGACCACGCCCGAGGCCCGCACCAAGCTCGCTGATCAGATCGCGACGCTGTCGAAGCGTCACCGCGTGCTGTCTGATCAGACCGCGTTCCTCGTCCTCGAGACCGAGGCCGACTACCGTCGCTTCGACATCCCGCGCACCGCCCTCGCCGACATCCTCACCGTCGGCGCCAGCGGCCTCAAGGTCGAGCAGCGCACCGACTTCGTCTTCATCGCGCAGCCGCCGCCGGTCGAGATCGCCGACGAGCAGCGCGCCGACAAGGCGAAGAAGACCGTCGCGCTCGACGAGGGCATGCTGGGCAAGCGCGGCGGCGACAGCGACGATCGCGAGGACGCCAAGGAGGCCGAGGAGGAGCGCGCCGCCGATGGCGCCGACTCCGGGGCCGCCGACGAGTCGCCGCGCCCCGCGCCGCCGCGCGACGCGCGCGCGAGTCGCCCGATGCCGCGGCCGGACGTGGCGATGGGCGGCGCCTCGAGCGCGAGCAACACGATCGTCGTCGCGGGCCGCGGCGCCAGCCCCGCGGACCGCATCGCCCAGCCGTCGGTCGAGCCGCCCGCACCGCCGCCGCCGCCGCCCGAGGAGAAGAAGCCGGCGGCGCCGCCGTGGACCGGCGAGTTCGCCGCGGTGATGGCGCAGCTCGCCGCCGACTCCGACGGCGCGCTCACCACCGTCCGGGCCTGGCGCCAGCGCGACGCCGGCGACGTGCTCGCGCTGATCGCGCTCGGCGAGGTCGCCGAGGCTCGCCGCGACGCCGACCTCGCGGCCCGCGCCTACGGCTCGATCATCGATCTGTTCCCGGCCCGCGCCGATCTGCGGCGGTTCGCGGGCGAGCGCCTGGCCCGGGTCGGCGGTGGCGGTCGC
>JAYTAJ010000898.1:0-3144 GCA_043737575.1 Myxococcales bacterium
CTGCACGACGACCTTCTGCTCCATGCGCAGCGAGATGCGGGTCTTGGTCGGGATGTCGGCGTAGACCGGCTTGCCGTGCTCGTCGACCGGCGCGTCGTACAGCGCGTTCATCAACATCTCGTCGAGGCAGCGCTCGATGTTGTCGCGGTACTTGCGACGCACGCCCATCAGCTCGGCGTACTCGTTGAGCTGGGCGATGCACATCGACTTCTCCTGGTAGTCGCCCACCAGGGTCGAGTAGACCCGCGTGCCCCACGGCACCAGCTTCTCGAGGCCGAAGATGTCGCCGGCCAGGACCCGGGTCGCCATCGCCGCGAGATCGATCGGCTGCAGCTCGGCCTGCACCAGCACCCCCGCGATCTTGTCCGACAGCTTCATCGCGTCGACGGTGAGCGGCAGCGCGTGGGCCGGCAGGATCACGATCAGGCGGGCGTCGTCGCGCAGCCGCAGCGCCAGATCCTCGAGCGACGACGTCAGCGCGCCGTCGAGGTGGATGACGATCAGCGCGGCCTGGACGTCGCCGGTGCCGAGCGCCTCGACCGCGGTGTGCAGCTCGACCACACCCCCGGCGGCCCGGAGCGCGGTCACCATGATCTTGCCGAAGGCCTTGTCGACCGAGAGCGCGATGACCCGGCGGGCTAGCATCTAGTGACGAATGTACCGTGACGCCCGAAAATACGTGAGCCGAGTCGGTGACGACTCGGCTCGTTGACGGCGATCGCTCCCTCAGTTGAAGAGCGACGCGTAGGCCGCGGGGTTGTTCTGATCCGGATCGTCCAGCGTCGAGAACATCGCGAACGGCACCGGATCGGCGGTCGACGACGGCTGGTTTTCCACGAGATCGATCACGAAGCTCGTGAACGTCACGGGCGGCGGCGCGTCGATCGGCGCGTCGGGCATGCCGTCGATCGAACCGTCGGGGCCGGAGCTGCCGCCGTCGTCACCGCACGCGCTGACCGCGGCGAGCGCGAGCGCCAGCGCGAGCGTCAGGCGCGTGAACCTCACGGCGCACCCGGCCGCGGGGTGTTGAGGTACGGGAAGACCGACTGGAACGACGTCGGCGCGTTGAACGCACCGTCGACGAACGGCAGGCTGCCCGACGTGGCGTCGGTGGTCGACGCCAGGTAGCCCATCGCGACGCGCAGCGAGATGTCGGTGATGTCGTCACCGGGGCGTCGGCCGTTGGGGAAGCCCGCGGTGTCGCAGCCGGGATTGCCGACGACGACCATCGGGCCGGTCGCGGTGCGGGTGACGCACGCGGCGGCGCCGAGCGGGTTCTGGCCGGCGGCCGGGGTCGCGCCCAGCGCGGTGTTGAGCCGCACCATCTCCGACGCCGTCGCGGTCATGTTGACCCCGGGGATGCCGGTGAGGAACGCCATGACGAGGTCGTTGCGCGGGAAGTTGTTCGGCGCGGTGACGCCGGCGCCGCCGAACAGGATCTCCAGCACCTCGGGCAAGGTCGGGTTGGTGACGTAGTCGATGAACTGACCATCACCCGACGGCTCGGACGCGTTGAAGCGATCCTTGTCGGGGATGCCGATCACGACCTCGTTGACCAGCGGCATGCCCAGGCGCGACACCTGGACCCACGGGCCGCCCTCGCGGGTCGGCTGCGCGAACGTCGCCGACGGGTTGAGGACGCGGGCCTGGCGCAGGCTCGCGGAGGTCCACGAGCCGAAGGTGGTGTCGGCCGCGTCGTTCAGGCACGTCGCCGCGATCTCGAGGGCGATCGTGGTGACGTTCTTGGCGCCGGTGATGCTGGCGCCCTGATCCATCGGGCCGAGCGGGTTGGCCTGCGGCGTCCCGGCGTCGAGGTCGAGGTTCACCAGGTCGAAGATCTGGCCGAGGTTGACCGCGAAGCCCTCGGCGCGCTGGCCGACGAACATCTTGCCCGGCATGTTGCAGCCCGGGATCGTGATGTTGTACTGGTGCGCCGCCGCGTATGCAGAGTAGTTGGCGATCGACTTCGAGCCGATGTTGTCGAGCGGCTTCTTGAAGGTCGTCGCGCCGCCCGCGGCGTTGGTGATGTCGGCCGCGGTGCCGGTGCGCCGGTCACCGCGGATGATCTTGACGCCATAGGTCTCGAGCACGTTCTGCGCGCTCTGATCAGCCGCGGTCACCCCACCGACGTTGGTGAACGGGATCGCGACCATCTTCATCTGGGCGCCGGTCCCGACCGGCAGCTTGATGCCGGCGCCGGCGGCGGCCAGCGTCGTCGAGAAGTCGAACTGGAAGGTGAGGTCCTCCTGGGCATCGCCGTTGTTGTCGACGTGGATCTCGTAGATCGCGTCGGGGTCCATCGTGAAGTAGTTGGGACCGCCGTACGCGTCCTGCAGCGGCAGGTAGTTCGCGATCAGCGTGACGAAGGCGCCGCGGCCGGTCTCGTAGCTGTTGAAGACGTAGTAGTCCGTCGCATCGACCTTGGGGTTTTCGGTGACGAACGGTGCCTCGCGATGGCTCGAGGCACGCGTCGTGGCGGGTAGTACGGCGGCTGCCAACAACAGCGCGCCACCCAGCAATCGTTTCTGCATGAGTTCCTCCTCAGAGTTGATTTCACAACGTCGCGCCGGATGTGGCGCAAAAACCAATCACAGCGTGGAGAAGGCCTGTTCGGCCTTGGCCCGCAGCACCGCCACGTCGGCGCCGTCGGGCGCGGTGGTGGTGAGCGAGGTCGCGCCGCGGATCGTGATCTGCCGACCCGCCACGTTGGCGAACGTCTTCAGCACGTGGTCGCGACCGGCGGCGGCGGCGGCGGGCGAGTCGTACTCGCACACCGCGATGGCGAGGCCCTCGGCGGTGCGGCCGCCCGCGCAGTAGCTCGCGGCGGCGGTGAGCGCGATGTACTGCTTCACCTGGATCAGCGTGACGCCGGCCGCGCCGAACGCGGTCATCACGTCCTCGACCCTCACCGTCCCCGACGGGCGGTGCCCGGCCTCGTAGGCGAGGCGGCCGCCGAGCGTGCGCATCGCCTCGGCGCCCGCGGGATCAGGCTCGCGGGCGGCGGGCGCGGCGGGCGCGACGGGCGCGACGGACGCGATGCGCCAGTCGACGCGGCGATGATGGTCGGCCTGCGCTACAGGTTCTAGCCGGGTTCTCGCCGCAAGTGTGCCCTGTCCCTGTCGGCGAAAGCGGCTAGCCGCGGTG
>JAYTAJ010000899.1:0-7167 GCA_043737575.1 Myxococcales bacterium
GACTGCGGAGCAGTGTCATGGCGAAAAAAGGCAAAGGCGGCCGCGAGCTCATCCGGCTGGTCTCGACGGCGGATACCGGCTACTTCTACACGACGTCGAAGAACCGCAAGCGGACCCCGGACAAGCTCGTGCTGAAGAAGTACGACCCGGTCGTGCGCAAGCACGTCGAGTTCAAAGAATCCAAGATCTGATCGTTTCGATCCGTCTCGCTGTAGGAGCTCGCCATGTCGCGCGTCTGTGAAGTCACTGGTCGCAAGCCGCTCGTCGGCCACAACGTCAGCCACTCGAACCGCCACACCAAGCGGCGCTTCGAGCTCAACCTGGTCACCAAGCGGTTCTGGCTCGAGGGCGAGAAGCGCTGGATCACGCTGACCCTGTCGACCCGCGCGATGCGGACGATCGACAAGAACGGCCTGGCGTCGGTCCTCGCCGAGGCCAAGGCGCAGGGCAAGAAGCTCTACTAGCTTCCGTCTCGATGACGATCGCTCCACGGCTGCTGCTCGCGCGACGCGCGACGGCGGCCGTCCTGATTTTCGGGGCGGCGGCGGGATGTCCGAAAACCGGACCGCGCGTGCAGGTGCCGGGGCTGGCGGCGGCGTGGCCGATCGACGCGGCGGGGCTGGGGCCGGTCGCGGGCCTGGCGGTCGCGGGCGACGCGGTGATCGTCGCCGCCGAGCGGACGGTCGCGCGGTTCGACGCCGGGGCGCGGACCTGGACCCGCGAGCTCGCAGCTGCGGCCGGGCCGACCGCGCTGCACGGCGACACGATCGTCGTCGCGGTATCGGGGCGCGGCGCCCTGGCCGGCCTGCCCCACGGCCTGCGCGGTGATCCGGGCGCGGCGCTCCTCGGGCTCGACGCGACGACCGGCGCGCCGCGGTGGACCGTCAGCGTCGGCGCCACCGAGTGGGTGATCGTCCGCGCGATCGCGCCCGGGCCCGACGGCTTCCTGATCGCGGGCGTGTTCGCGGGCACGCTGCGCATCGGCGACCACGTCGTCACCAGCGCCGGCAGCACCGACGGCTTCTGGGCCCGGGTCGGCGCCGACGGCGCGGTCGCGTCGGCCCAGCGGTTCGGCGGCGCCAGCGCCGATGCGATCGCGGGCATCGCCGCCCTGCCCGACGGCGGCCTCGCCCTCGCGGGCACGTACACCCAGGGCGCGACGCTGGTCGATCAGGAGCTGGCCGGGCTCCACCGCGGTCCGCCGTCGGCCGATGGCTTCGTCGCGCGGCTCGGCACCGACGATCGAGTCGCGTGGGTGCGGACCTGGGGCGGCGCCGAGGGCGACAGCTGCGCGGGCGTGGTCGCGACCGCCGACGGCGTCGCGATCGCGGGCACGGTGCGCGGCGTGGTCGACGTCGCCGGGCGCCGCCTCGACGTGCGCGGCCTCGCCGACGGGTTGGTCGCGTACTTCGACCGCGGCGGCGCGGTGCGGGCCGCGTTCCTCGTCGGCGGCGACGACCTCGACGGCCTCACCGCGATCGCGGGACGCGGCGACACCGTGGTCGCGACCGGCTGGTACGCCGGCAGCCTCGACGCGCCCGCGGGACGGCTCAGCGCCGACGGCGGTGACGATCCGATGATCGCGATCGCGACCGTCGACGGCCCCGCGGCGATCGCCTCGGTGCGCGCCGACGGCGTCGCCGCGGTCCATGCGCTGGCGGCGGACGCCACGACCTGGGCGATCGCGATCGGCAGCGCGACCGCGGCCGCGCTCGGCGACGACCCGCTCGCTGCGGGTACCACGGTCCGCGCGATGCGCTGGTAGCCGCGCGCAGCGCATCGGTCAGCCCGTCGCGACCGCGACGCGCGGCGCTCAGGGTGCGATCGTCGCGGGGCGGGTCGACAGCACGAAGGCGGCCGAGATGCCGTCGCGAAAGCGTCGCACGCCGCCGACCATCGCGTCGGTGCAGCGCGGCACGCCGTCGTCGCCGTCGCGGATCTGGGTGCCATCGCCGTCGACGCACAGGGTGACTCGCTTCAGGTCGTCGCTGGTGTCCTCGTCGCAGAAGCCCTCGAGGCCATCGCCGTCGACGTCGACATCGGCGGCGCGGCAGCCCGCGACGCTCGGCACGGTCGGCAGCGCGAGCAGCGGCGCGAACAGGTTGGCATACATCAGGTCGAGCACCGAGTCGTCGGGCGTCGCGCCGATCTGCTCGATCGGCGGCGACGGCAGCGCGTCGAGCGGACCGGGCTGCAGCACGCCGTATAGCCGGAGATCCTGCAGCCGCGCGGTCGGTCCCGCGCCGACCAGCGCGCCGCCGCCCGACAGGACGGTGAGCGGTAGCGGCAGCCCGGCGCCGTCGATGACCGGCAGCGTGATCGTCACGACGCCGACCCCGGTCGTGATCTGCCCGTCGGCGGTGGTCGCCATCGCACGCAGGCGCGAGTGCGGCTCGCCGCCGGCGCCGATCGACGCCGGATCGAGGCTGATCACGTCGGGCACCGCGTCGACGTACGAGCAGCTCACGCCGACGCAGGCGCCGCGGTACAGCGCCAGTTTGAGGCACGCGTCGGGATCGCCGCCGCGATCGAACAGCTCGACCGCCAAGGTCAGCGAGCCATCGGCGAGGCCGTCGGCGATCGGGCCCGGGACCAGCGCGCTGATGCCCGCGAGCTTGTTGTCGGGCGTGCCGTCGCCGTCGAGATCGGCGGAGTCGAGCAGGCTCGGGATCGCCAGCGCCGACACCACCATCGCCAGATCGCCGCCGCGGGCGATCAGCGGATCGCCGCCGCAGTCGGGCGGCTCGACGTCGTCGATCGGCGCGCCCGGCATGGCGTCGATGACGCGGGCGTCGATGAAGTCGGGCCGGTCGCCCGGCGAGGTGTCGACCAAGGCATCGGTCAGCGCGTCGCGGGGGGCGTCGATCGGCGCGTCGCCACCGCCGTCGCCACACGCCGCCAGCCACAGGGAGACGATCAACCACGGCCGGATCGAGGAGCGCATCACGCCACGACCGTCCCACGCCGCCCGCGCGGGCTGGGGCGGCATCGCCCGGCAATCGACCGCGGTGTGCGGCGTGCTACGCCTGTCGGATGTGGGTGGCGCACGCGCTCACGCTGGTCCGGATCCCGATCGCGATCGGGTTCTGGCTCACCTACGGCGACCGCGCGTGGTCGCTGGCGTGGCTGGTGCTGGCGGTGGTGTCCGACGGGCTCGACGGCTGGGTCGCGCGGCGGGTGCGGCCGGGCGGCTCGCGGCTCGGCGCGGTGCTCGATCCGATCGCCGACAAGATCTTCGTCGTCGGCGTGGTGGCGGCGATCGCGGTGCACGACCGGCCGGCGTGGTGGCTGCTCGCGCTGATCGTCACCCGCGATCTGGTGATCGTGCCGCTCACGATCGGCTACCGCATCGCGGTCGCGGTGCGCGGCGCGCCGCCGCCGGTCCTGCGCGCCGCGGCGCTCGGCAAGCTGACGACCGTCGCGCAGTTCGCGGCGATCGGGCTCCTGCTGTTCGAGTCGCGGTGGACCGTCGTCGCCGCCGCCATCGCCGCCGCCGCGGGCCTCGCGGCGATCGCCGGCTACGTCGCGCGCGCGGTCACAGCCCGAACAGCAGGCGATCGGGCGACTCGATCCGATCCTTGACCGCGACCAGGAACGACACCGCCTCGCGGCCGTCGACGACGCGATGATCGTAGGTCAGCGCGACGTACATCACCGGCCGGATCGCCAGCTCGTCGTTCACCACCAGCGCGCGCTTCACGATGTTGTGCATCCCGAGGATGCCGGTCTGCGGATAGTTGAGCAGCGGCGTCGACATCATCGAGCCGTAGACGCCGCCGTTCGAGATGCTGAACGTGCCGCCGGTCAGATCGTCGATCGCGAGCTTGCCGCTGCGGGCCTTGTCGGCGAGGGCGGCGATGCCGCGCTCGACGCCCGCGAAGTCCAGCGCGTCGCAGCCGCGCAGCACCGGGACCACGAGGCCCTTCGGGGTCTGCACCGCGATGCCGAAGTCGTAGCGCTTCTTGTAGATGATCCGCTCGCCCGAGACCTCGGCGTTGACGCCCGGGAAGAGCTTCGCGGCGGCGACCGCGGCCTTCACGAAGAACGACATGAAGCCGAGCTTCACGCCGTGGGCCTTCTCGAAGCCGTCCTTGTGGCGCGCCCGCAGCTCCATCACCGCGGTCATGTCGACCTCGTTGAACGTCGTCAGCGACGCCGACTCGTGCTGGGCCTGCACCAGCCGCTCGGCGATGCGCTTGCGCAGCGGCGACATCGTGACGACCTCGTCGCCGTCGCGCACCACCGCCGCGGGCGCGGCAGCCGGCGCCGGCGTCGCGGGCGCAAGCGTCGCGGGCGCCGCCGCCGGCTCGGCCGGCACCTCGCCGCGCTCGCGGGCCAGGCGACGCTGCGACGGCGACAGCCGCAACAGCGCGTCCTCGTCGAGCGACGTCGCCCCCGCGGCCGGCGGTCGGGTGTGCTCGGCGGGCGGCGTCGCGGTCGGCTTCAGCGCGGCGTCGGGCGCGGGCGCCGCCGCGGCCTTCTGATCCGGGCTCGGCTTCTGATCGGGGTTCGTCGCGCCGTTCGGCTTCGCCGCCGCCACCGCGCCGGCTTCGATGACCCCGACCACCTGCCCGACCTTCACCGTCGATCCGACCTCGAACGTCTGGGCGCCGAGCGTGCCGGCCGCGGGCGACGGCAGCTGGACCGTGACCTTGTCGGTCTCGAGGTCGACCACGGGTTCGTCGATCGCGACCGCGTCACCGACGTTCTTCAGCCAGCGCGCGATCACCGCCTCGGTGATCGACTCGCCCAGCGCAGGGACAACGAGGTCTGCCATCCGCGGAGTATACGCAGGCCTGCGCGTGCGTCACTGCGCGCGCGGCACGACGTGCAGCCGGTGCGCACGCTGCGCGGTGGCGCTCGCGGGAGACGCGCGAAATCGCGCTGATGGCCCGGGCCCGCCGCGTGCACCCATCGATCGCCCATGCCGTCACTCCGGCTCCGCGCGATCGGATCGCTCCTGCGTCAGACCTTGTCCGACTGGCTCGACGACGACGCGTCGCGCCTCGCCGCCGCCCTCGCGTTCTACACCGCGCTGTCGCTCGCGCCGCTGCTGGTGATCGTCATCTCGATCGCGGGCCTCGCGTTCGGCGACGAGGCCGCGCGTGGGCAGATCGTCGGTCAGATCGACGGCCTGGTCGGCCCGGACGGCGCCGCCGCGGTGCAGACCATCCTCGCCAGCGCCCGCGATCCCGCGAGCGGCGTGGTCGCCACGATCGTCGGTGTCGTCGTGCTGCTGGTCGGCGCGTCGGGCGTGTTCGGCGAGCTGCAGGGCGCGCTCAACGTGATCTTCGAGGTCAAGCCCCGCCCCGGCCGCGGCGTGCTCGGCTTCGTCAAGGACCGGTTCTTCTCGTTCACGATGGTGATCGGCGTCGGCTTCCTGTTGCTGGTGTCGCTGGTGATCGGCGCGGCGATCACCGCGGTCGGCAGCCGGCTCGGCGGCGTCCCCGACGCGTGGCCGATCCTGTGGCAGGCGCTGCACCTGATCGTGTCGCTGGTCGTGGCGACCGGGCTGTTCGCGCTGATCTTCAAGATCATCCCCGACGTCCAGATCGGGTGGCGCGACGTGGTGCCGGGCGCGATCGCGACCGCGGTGCTGTTCACGCTCGGCCGTTACCTCATCGGCCTGTACCTCGGCCACGGCGCGGTCAGCTCGTCGTACGGCGCCGCGGGCTCGCTGGTCGCGATGCTGGTGTGGGTCTACTACTCGGCGCAGATCCTGTTCTTCGGCGCCGAGCTGACCCAGGCCTACGCCACCCGCCGCGGCGCGACCCTCGCGCCGACCGCCGACGCCGTCGCCATCGACGCGGCGGCGTGATCAGCCGACGCGCTCGAACGCCGCGCCGAAGATCCGCGCGAGCTCGAGCACGTGGGCCTTGTGCGAGCCGGTCGCCGGGCTGGCGCTGTCGTCGCGATGGACGGTGCGCACCGGTCGGCCCAGGATCGCGGCGAGGCGCGGCACGATGAACGTGTTCGGCCCCATGTTGCCGGGCTCGTCCTGCACCCACGCCACGTCGACGTCGGGGCCGACGCCGGCGATCGCGGCGAGCACGAAGTCGGGCCGCAACGGATACAGCTGCTCGAGCCGCACGATCGCGGTGACGCTGTCGCCGCGGCGCTTCCGCTCCTCGACCAGCTCGTAGTAGATCTTGCCCGAGCAGAACAGCACCCGGCGCGCCGCGGCCGGCGCGATCGTGGTGTCGCCGAGCACGCGCTGGAACTCGCCAGTGGTCAGCTCGGCGATCGTCGACGTCGCCGCCGGCAGGCGCAGGAGGCTCTTCGGCGTCATGATCACCAGCGGCTTGCGCCACGGTCGCTTCACCTGACGGCGCAGCACGTGGAACATGTTGGCCGGCGTCGTCGGCTGGCAGACCTGGATGTTGTCCTCGGCGCACTGCTGCAGGAACCGCTCGAGCCGCGCGCTCGAGTGCTCGGGGCCCTGGCCCTCGTAGCCGTGGGGCAAGAGCATCACCAGGCCCGACAGCCGGTTCCACTTGTCCTCGCACGACGTGATGAACTGATCGATGATCACCTGCGCGCCGTTGGCGAAGTCGCCGAACTGCGCCTCCCACAGCACCAGCGCGTCGGGGAAGTCGAGCGAGTAGCCGAACTCGAAGCCGAGGACGCCGGCCTCCGACAGCGGGCTGTCGTAGACCCGGGCGACGCCTTGCTCGGCGTCGAGCCCGCCGAGCACCAGGTGATCCATCCCGGTCTTGGCGTCGGTGAGGATGGCGTGGCGGTGGCTGAACGTGCCGCGGCCGCAGTCCTGTCCGGTCAACCGGACGTTGTGGCCCTCGACCAGGAGCGAGCCGTAGCCGAGCATCTCGGCCATGCCCCAGTCGAGCGGGCGCTCGCCGCGGCCCATCTGCGCGCGCTGCTCGAGCAGCCGCACGATCTTCGGGTGGGCGGTGAAGCCCGACGGCAAGGTCGTCATGCGCTCGGCGATCTGGCCGAGGCGCTCGGCCGGGACCCCGGTCACGACGTCGGGGACGTGGGCGGCGGCGCCGCCGACGTAGCCGCGCCACAGCCCGGTCAGCGCGACGGTGCGGGGCCGCTGGGTCGAAGATCGCGCCGCGACCAGCTCGGCGTCGAGCTGGCGGCTGCGGGTCGCGGTCAGCGCGACGACGTCGTCGGGCGTGACCACGCCGTCGGCGATCAGGCGCTGGC
>JAYTAJ010000900.1:0-3139 GCA_043737575.1 Myxococcales bacterium
CGACCCCGAGCTCCTTCTCGTCCTCCTCGAGGACGGCCTGGGCCGAGGCCAGCGGCTCGAGCACGATGTCGGCGACCTGGAGGCCGCAGCGGTTGGCGCACTTCACGACGTTCTGAGCGCTGGTCACCGCGGTCGTGACGATGTGGACCTTGGCCTCGAGGCGGACCCCGGCCATGCCGAGCGGATCGCGGATGCCGTCCTGGTCGTCGATGACGTACTGCTGCGGCAGGACGTGCAGCACCTCGCGGTCCATCGGGATCGCGACCGCCTTGGCGGCCTCGATCACCCGCGCGATGTCGGCCTCGCGGACCTCTTTGTCCTTCACCGCGACGATGCCGTGGGAGTTGATGCCGCGGACGTGGGCGCCCGAGATCGCGGCGAACACCGTCGAGATCTGGCAGCCCGCCATGTTCTCGGCCTCGTCGATCGCGGCGCGGATCGCGCTGACGGTGGCGTCGATGTTCACGACGACGCCGCGGCGCAGGCCCTTCGAGGGCGCGGTGCCGATGCCGATGATGTCGATGCCCTCATCGGTCACCTCGCCCGCGATCGCGGCGATCTTGGTGGTGCCGATGTCGAGGCCGACGATGATCTCGGTGGTCTTGGTCTTGGCCATGGTTTGCTTGCTCAGTTCCGGAACGAGACGGTGACCAGGTCGGTGCGGGTGTCGTTGTCGACGCGCATCGCGCGCAGGGTGCGGCGCTCGGCGGGGGACAGCGCGGCCCACACCGCGTCGAAGCGAGCGAGGTGCGCGGCCAGGCGGTCGGGCTCGATGGCGCCGACCCGCACCGCGATGGCGTCGTCGTAGGTGTAGACCGTGGTGCCGCCGGGCTCGACCGCGATCTCACCGGCGCGCGGGCGCGGGCCCGCCGACCACGCGGTCAGCACCGCGAGGCCGCTCTTGACCCGGGCTGCGGCCAGAGCCGGCGCGGTCGCGAACAGCGCGCGCGGGACGCCGGAGATGATCGGCAGGCCATCGCCCTCGCCGCGCGCGAGCTCGGCGCGCTTGAACGGCCGGCCCTCGGCGTCGGCGAGGTAGAGGCCGTCCGACGACACCAGCGCGGCGGCGGTGCGCTCGACGATCTCGACGACGATCGTCCGCGGCAGGCGGCGGCGGATCGAGGCGCGGGCGATCCACGGCTCGGCCAGGAGCGCGCGTTCGGCGGCGCCGGTGTCGACGCGGAAGATGTTGTCGCCGGGCGCGAACGGCAGGCGGGCGCGGATCGCGTCGGCGTCGAGGACGTGGCCGCCGCGGACCTCGACGTCGGCGACCGCGAAGCGCGGCGTGGTGGTGATCCAGCGGTAGCCGAACCGACCGGCGGTGGCGATCGCGGCGACCACCGCGAGGGCGATCAGCGCCGGGCCACCGCGGCGGAGCGCGCGGCCGCAGGCGTCGACGACCTGGCGGGCGCTGGGCAGGCGCGCGCGCAACGACGACGGCTGCCGGCGGTTGCCAGGCTTGGCGCGGATGACCAGGCGCGACACCCGCGGGACGCGGGCGTCCTCGGTGCGGGCGGGTGGTGCGCCCCTCGGCCGGGATCGATCCATGATTGGCGAAATACGCACGCCAGGATCGCGGGGGCAATTTTTCGACCGTCGACGCCGCGCTTTACCCGCGATCCGGATCTCGTCGTGTACGAGTGTTCAGTGCGCTCGCGCGCAGCCGCTGGATTCCCTGACCCAATCTTCGCTTCCTCGCTGCGCTCGCGCGCTCACCAGCGAAGATCGATCACCTCGATCGATCCGGGCGACGCGTAGCGGAACGGCACCAGCGAGTAGCCGATGCCGGCGGTGACGATGATCGTGGTCGAGCCGAGCTGGTAGCGGCCGTCGACGTACGGGGTCTCGACCCGCGCCGCCGAGACGTGGACGACGCCGAGCACCGGGTTGATCTGGCCGCCGTGGGTGTGACCGGCCAGCACCAGATCGACCTTGTCCTTCACCCGCGCCGCGACGGTGGCGTCGAGCTGGTGGGTCACGACGATCGCGTAGTCGGCGTCGGCGAGCTGCGCCACCAGCGCGTCGATCGCCGCGGGCGCGGTGCGGACCAGGTAGTTGTACTCGAGGAACAGCACGCCGATGCGGCGGCCGGCGTGCTCGAACCAGCGCACCTGGTTGCGCAGCATCGCGACGCCGTTCGCCGCGAGGGCCTGCTCGACCTCGCGGACGCTGCGATCGCGATCGACGTAGGCGAAGTGCTCGTGGTCGCCGCGCACCGAGAACGTGCCGAGCCGACTGCGCAGCGCGCCCGCGCTCGCCGCCGCCGCCGCGATGTGATCGGGGCCGGTGTTGATCCAGTCGCCGCCGCCGAGGATCAGATCGGGCGCGGCGGCGTTGGCGAGCCCGACCGCGCGGGCGGCCTGGGCCGCGTCGGTGTGATCGTCCTGCTGGAGGTCGGCGATGAAGACGATGCGGAACTGCCGAGCGCCGTCGCCGAGCTGGTGGTGGCGGACCCGCAAGGCGTCGCGCTCGAGGATGATGCGCAGCGGCGTGTAAAGCGCGAAGCCGGCGAGCACCACCAGCACCGCGAACGCGCGCAGCCGCGCCGCCGCCGCCGCGCCGCGCCGCCGCCGCACCGCCCACCGCACCAGCTCGATCAGCCCGAGCCACGGCAGCGACTGCGCCAGCACCAGCGCCGCGAGGAAGAACGGGTACAGCAAGAGCCACGTCCCGATCGGGCCCTCGTAGCTCGGCAGGGTCTCGCGGCCGGTCACCAGCGTCACGACGACGGTGACCACCATCAGCAGCGGGTAGCCGAACAGCAGCCACACGACCGCGGCGCGGGTCCAGCGGATCGGGCGAGGGCCGACGCCGAGGGTGGCCAGGGCGTCCCCGAGCCGATGGCGCAGGTACAGGCCGCCCGCGGTCAGGAGCGAGAGCGCGATCGCGAGCATGACGAACCACACCGGGCCCGCTTAGCACGCTCGATCGGCGGTGCCGCTGCGCTATTCGTCGCGGTCGCCGTCGTAGACCGAGATGCGGGGATTGTCGTCGACGTCCTCGTCGGGCTCGACGTCCTCGTCGTCGCGATCGACCGCGGGCGCGACCTCGGCGTCGCGATCCTTGGGCGGCCCGAACTTCACGACGCTGCTGGCCGCCTTCTTCTTGCGCGGCGGCTTCTTGGCGCGCGCGGTCTTCT
>JAYTAJ010000901.1:0-7159 GCA_043737575.1 Myxococcales bacterium
ACCGCGTCGCCGCGCGCCGCCACCACCGCGGCGACCCGCGCGCCGGTGTAGCCCGCGCCGACGACGATCCAGCGGGTCAAGCCGCGGCAGCCGGGCGCACGAGATCGCAGTGCGGCGCCAGCTTGCGCGCCTGCGCCGCGCTCGCGGCCGCGGCGTCGACGTCGCCGAGCGCGGCGTCGCACCCGGCCTGGATCGCGTAGAGCTGGGCCCGCGCACCCGGCCCGAGGCGCATGTCCTTCACCAGCGGCGCGATCAGCGCGCGCGCCCCCGCGGCGTCGCCCTCGGCGAGCCGGACCCGGGCCTCGCACTCGGCGGCGATCAGCGCGATGCCGCGCGCGGGCATGATCTGCGCGAACGGCACGACGATCTTGGCGAACGTCGCGCGCGCGCCCGCGGCGTCGCCGAGCTGGGTCCGGGTGTCGATGTCGGCCGCGGCCCACAAGAGCTGCCAGCTCCGCGACGCGCGCTTGCCGGGGCGGACGTCGGCGGCGTCGAGGGCCTTGCGCGCCTCGGCCGGCCGCGCCGCGAGGTTGTGCGCCATCGCGCGGTAGATGTGCAGCGAGGTGTCGCCGTTGCGCAGCCAGCGCCGCGCCAGCTGCTCGTCGGCCAGCGCCAGGAGCTGCTCGGGCTCACCGACCGCGGCGAGCCGCGCCGCGCTGGCGTGGATCCGCAGCCGCCGCAGCCCGAGCCACAGCGTGAGCACCGCGACGAGGAACACCGCCGCGAGCACGCGCGCGGTGCCGGTCGCGCCCGAGGTCAGGACGAACGCGCCGTAGACCAGCACCAGCGCGATCGGCATCGCGATCGCATCGGCGTAGTGGCGCACCCGCGGCGAGATCTTCATCGCGGCCTCCGCTGATGGCGCGCGACCAAGAGCGCCAGCTCGAGCGCCTGCTCGTAGTTCAGCCGCGGATCGACGCGGGTCTTGTACGCGCGCTCGAGGTCGAGCTCGGCCAGCCCGCGGGCGCCGCCGATGCACTCGGTGACGTCCTCGCCGGTCATCTCGAAGTGGATGCCGCCGAGGTGGCCGCCGAGGCGGTGGTGCAACGCGAAGCTCTCCTCGATCTCGGCGAGGATGCGATCGAAGCGGCGGGTCTTCACGCCCTGCGGCGTGGTCTCGGTGTTGCCGTGCATCGGATCGCACATCCACAGGACGGTGCGGCCGGTCGCGCGCACCGCCTCGACCAGCGGCGGCAGGAAGGTGTCGACCTTGCCCGCGCCCATGCGGTGGATCAGCGTGATGCGGCCGGGCCGTCGCTCGGGATCGAGGATCGCCAGGAGCTCGAGCAGCCAGTCGGCGGTCATCGCCTGGCCGATCTTCAGGCCCAGCGGGTTCTCGATGCCGCGGTGGTACTCGACGTGAGCGCCGTCGGGCTGCGCGGTGCGCATCCCGATCCACGGCATGTGGGTCGACAGGTTGTAGTGGCCGGGGCGGCGCGGCACGGTCCGGGTCTGCGCCGCGTCGTAGTGCAGCGCGAGGCCCTCGTGGCTGGTGTAGATGTCGACCCGGCGCAGCGGCGTGGCGTCGATGCCGGTCACCGCGGTGACGAACGAGATCGACTCGCGGATCTGCTCGACGATGCGGCCGTACTCGATCGCGTGACGGGCGCCGCTCGCGAACGAGATGTCCCAGTACTCGGGGTGGTGCAGATCGGCGAAGCCGCCGTCGGCGAGCGCCCGCACGAAGTTGAGCGTCAGCGCCGCGCGCTCGTAGCCGCGCAGCATCAGGATCGGATCGGGCGCGCGATCCGCCTCGGTGAACGGCTCGCGGTTCACGGTGTCGCCGCGGTACGACGGCAGGGTCTTGCCGTCCTTGGTCTCGAGATCGGCCGAGCGCGGCTTGGCGTACTGGCCGGCGATGCGGCCGATGCGGATCACCGGACGCCGGGTGCCGTGCACCAGCACCAGGCTCATCTGCATCAGGATCTTCAGCTTCGCCGCGATCGCGTCGGCGCGGCAGTCGTCGAAGTTCTCGGCGCAGTCGCCGCCCTGCAGCACGAACGCCTCGCCGCGCGCCGCGCCCGCCAGCTCGTTGCGCAGCCGCTCGATCTCCCACGACGTCACCAGCGGCGGCAACAGCCGCATCTCGCCGAGCACTCGATCGAGCGCCGCGGGGTCCGGGTACCGGACGTCTTGCGCCACCGCTTTGCGCTGCCAGGAGTCGGGAGTCCAGTCGGCCACGGGCGCAATCTACTCGGGGTTCGCTACCTGACGAGTAACCGTGAAGCCCAACTTTGACGTTGTTCGTTCATGCGCAAACATGCAACAAAGCCTTGAGGTTCAGCGATGAATCTTACAGAAATTCTCTGGCTTTAAACAGCCACTCAAGCCTTCCAGGGGGTTGCATGCTTGCCAAGACGCTCGTCTCTTCACTCGCCATGCTCGCGGTTGCGGCCTGTACCGATACTGGTTCTTCGTGGGACTCGCTCGGTCGCATCGACAGCGAGATCGCCATCATCCCGCGCGGCTCGACCTGCGCCCAGCTCGGGCTCGGCAACCAGAGCCTGACGCTCACGAACCCGGTCACGGGCACGTACGCGCTCGACGCGCAGAACTCCCTCAACTTCACGTACTACGACGACACCAACACGATCTTCTACTTCAACAACTCGACGATCCGGATCACGGGCGTCCTGGCGTCGATCGGCGATCGCACGCTGATGTGGGAGCTCGGCGTCCCGGGGGCCGACGGTTGGGGCAGCCTCCATGGCCCGCCCGACGCCGACACCGGCGAGATCGACACTCCCGAGGAGGTCTCGTTCTGCTTCGACTACGAGCTGTACGTCCAGCCCAGCCCGTTCGCCAAGCACGCCGAGCGCAACACCTGGACGATCACCAAGAGCGGCCGCACCGAGCGCCTGGTCCTGGCCCAGGGCCAGGAGGAGCTGGTCGAGTACGCGGTCACCGTCCGTCCCGGCGAGTCGATCGAGGACGGTCAGTTCATCGCCGGTCCGATGTTCGTGCAGAACAAGAGCCCGAACACCGTCACGGTCGGCTCGGTCAGCGTGATGGTCGGGACGATCGCCGCGGGCGTGACCTGCCCCACCGCGGCGCCGTTCACGATGGCGCCGTTCACGATCGTCGAGTGCGCCTTCCGCGCCGACGTCCCCGACACCACCGATCGCAACGTCGTCGGTAGCGCCACGGTCTCGCACGGCCTGCGGGTCTCGACCCAGGAGGTCGTCGCCAGCTTCTCGTCGCCGACCACCGGCGTCGACGAGGTCGATCACTGCGTCGACGTGTTCGACGACGCGGTGCCCTACGCCGATCACTACCTCGGTACGGTCTGCGTCGACACCGGCGAGGAGACCTTCGAGTACTCGATCGAGGTCGGTCCGTACACGACCTGCGGCCCGTTCCAGGTGACCAACACCGCGAGCTACGTCGGCCTCGACACCGGCGCCACCGCCGACGCGGCGTGGACCATCGATGGCAACGTCCAGTGCAACGCCGCCTGCACGCTGACGCAGCGCTACTGGAAGGTCCACAGCAACTTCGGCCACCGCCGCTTCAACCCGACGTGGAACCGCATCGGCGCGCAGGGCGAGAACACGACGTTCTTCCACAGCGGCGGCACCTACGTGCAGGCGATGTATCGCTTCGCCCTCGGCAACCCGTACTGGACGATGTCGAAGGCGTACATCGCGGCGCGGCTCAACCAGCTCAACGGCGCGACCTTCACGCCCGCGACGCAGACCGCGTTCACCAACGCGACGACGCTGCTCAACTCGTACACGCCGGCGCAGGTGTTCCTCAACCTCAGCGTGCGCAAGCAGTTCGTGAAGGCCGCCGCCACGCTGAAGGACTTCAACAGCGGCCGCACCGGTCCCGGTCGCTGCACCACCAAGCCCGACCTCGACAGCGAGGATTGAGGACACGAGCACCGCGAGGGTCCGAAGCTCCTCTGGGAGTCGAGTCGGAATCGCAGGTCTGAACCTACTGCGCTGAGTCAGACGCCCGAGCGCGGTCCGCACCTGAGGTAAAAGGGAGCGTGGCCGCGAACCAGGTGATCGACGGCGTCCGCACCCAGCTCGCCCGGGTGTCGGCGATGCCGAGCGGCCCCGACCGCGCGACGCCGTGGCCCGGCGCGATCGTCGTCGGCGCCGGCCTGCTGATCGGGCTCGCCGCGTGGCTCGGGGGCCGGGCGCTGCTCGCGATCGGTGTGGCGCCCGCGGTCGCCGGGATCGTCGCCGTCGCGGTCGGCGTCGCGATCGGCGCCGCCGTCGTCGAGCGCGGGCTCGCGGCCGCGCTCGATCGCTGGATCGGCGGCCGCTGGTCGCCGATCGCCACCGGTGGCGCGCTGCTGCTGCGGGTGATCGCGCTGTGGTCGACCGCGCCGGGCTGGTGGCTCGCCGCGCTGGTCGTCCCCGCCGGCCTCGGCCGCCTCGCCGCGGTCGGCCTGCAGCGCCTCGGCGACGTCCGCGGCGGTCCCGACGGCCGCTCGCTCGTGATCCCGCGGATCGGCCTGGTCGAGCTGGGCCTCGCGACCCTCGCCGTCACCGTCCTTGCCGTCGTCGCCGCGGGCGGCCTCGGCCTCGCCATCGTCGGCGTCGCCGTCGTGATCGCCATCGTCCTCGGGTTCTCCCTCCAGCTCGGCGAGGGCGAGCTCGCCGCCGATAGCCTGGCCGTCGTCGCCGCCGCGATCGAGCTGGTCGCCGCCGTCGGCTTCGCCGCCATCGGCCCCGCGGCCCGGTCGCCGTTCATCGGCTGATCACGCGGTCGGCGGGTGCAGGTCGACGAGGGTGGCGCCCCAGCTGCCCGAGCGCTGGTCGGCGAGGGCGAAGTGGGCGACCGCGGCGTGGCCGCGGAGGACGCCGTGGACGATCTCGCGCTGCACGCCCTTGCCCTTGCCGTGGATGATGCGGACGCGGCGCAGGCCGAGGGCGCGGGCCTCGTGGAGGTACTCGTCGACGACCGAGGCGGTCTCGGCGGGGCGGAAGGTGTGGAGGTCGAGCTCGTCGGTGATCGGGACGGTGACGACCGCGTCGGGATCGACGTCCTCGACGTCGACGTCGACGGCAGCGACCGGCGCCGCGCGGCCGCCGAACCAGCGACGCAGGCGATCGATCAGTATGGCCATGGGCCGGCCGGCAGCAGGACCTGGGTGCGCGCCCGCAGGGCCGGAGGCAGGCGCGCGTCGAGGATCGGCGCGACCTCGCTCGGCCCGTAGATCTGCGAGACGTGCATCAGGATCAGGTTGGGCGTCGTGAACGCGTCGGCGCGCTCGATGATCTCGTCGAGGTGGACGTGGCAGCCGGCCCGCGCGGTCGCGCGCGACTTGCGCTCGTCGAGGAACGTCGACTCGAGGATCACCACGCGGGCGTCGAGCACCTCGGGCGCGTGCTCGACCACCGAGATCAGCGTGTCGGTGAGGTACGCCAGCTCGCGGCGCTCGACGACGTCGAACAGATCCTCGCCCGCGAGGCGGCGCCGCGCGATCTCGGGGCCGGGCAGCCCGGTGAACTCGGCGCGCAGCTTGGGGATACGCTGCACCAGCAGGTAGCCGAGCGACGGCACCGGATGGAAGGTCTGCACCGCGCGCACCATCAGATCCTTGCGCAGCGCGTAGCTGTCGCCGGCCCGCAGCCCGATCGGCTCGATGTCGAGCGGCCACCGCTGCAGCGCCGCCATCGCGGCGAGCCCGGCGACCAGCGTGTCCTCGATCTCGGCGGGCATGACCACGCGCAGCGGCTTGCGCGTCCCCTGCAGCGCGCGGATGCCGAGGAACGTCGTCAGCGCGCCGACGTGATCGGCGTGGCCGTGCGACAAGAGCAGCGTGCCGACCGCCGCCGCCGACCGCAGCGCGATGCCGACGTCGCACACCACGTCGAGCTCGGGCAGGTGCAACGACGTGTACACGCCACCCAGCGACAGGCCGCGGATGGAGTACGGCCCGGCCTTCAGCTCGGCGAACACCGACGCCGAGCCTACTGCACTTGCAGCGTGACCGCGTGCCACGCCACGCCACCGACGCCGTCGCGCACCACGATCACCAGCGGACCGGTCGTCGCGTCGTCGTCGATGATCAGCTCGCACGGGTTCGACTGGTAGTACTGGATCGCGCCCACCGGCGTGTACCAGGCGAAGCGCGCGTCCGCGCCGGGCGCCGGATCGGTCGTCACCGACAGCGCCAGCGTCTGGCCCTTGGTCACCGCGATCGGCCCGGCGAGCCCGTCGCTGGCGCCGACCGCGAGCGCGGTGATCGTCGGGTTGGCGGTGGTCGCCGCCACGGCCATCGCCTTCAGCGCGGTCAGCGATCCGTCGGCGGTGTCGACCGTCACCGCGATGGCGTCGATCGCGGGCACGCTGTCGGGCCGCGGCGGCACCATGGCCGGGGCGGTGTAGGTCGCGCCGTCGGCGTCGCTGGTGAGCGTGCCCATCGGCGCGATGCCGGGGAACGCCTCGCCGAGCTCCCAGCGGGTCGGCAGCGTGGTCAGCACCCCGGTCGCGTCGGCGACGACGACGGTGATGCGGGCCTCGTCGCCGGGCGCGACGATCGGCGGGTCGGCGACCACGGCGACGATGGTGGCGCGCTCGAGCTGAGCGGGCGTGGCGAAGTCGGTGCAGGCGGCGACGACGAGAGGCAGGATCAGCAGCAGGCGCATTTTCGGCGTGAGTATAGCGGCGGTGTTACCATCTGACGAATGCTCTGGTACGTCCTCGCGGTCCTCGGCGCGTTGCTGGTCCTCACGCTGGTCCTGCCCACCACCCGCCGGATCTGGGCGTTCGTGCTGTTCGCGAACAAGTACCTCGGGCTGTGGGTGCTCGATGTCACCCGGCTGCGCCGGCTCGGTTACAAGCTGGCCGGTCGCGGTGCTCGCTACCGCCGCCTCGAGCGGCCCGCGCTGTTGCGCCGCTTCTGCGAGGACATGGGCCCGACCTTCATCAAGTTCGGCCAGATCATCGCGTCGTCGGCCGGGCTGTTCCCCGATCGCTACGTGAAGGAGTTCTCGAAGGTGCTCGATCGGGTGCGGCCGTTCGGGTTCGCCGACGTCGCCAAGATCCTGCAAGAGGATCTCGGCGCCGAGCGCGCGGCGCGGCTCACCAACATCGTCGAGAAGCCGCTGGCGTCGGCGTCGATCGCGCAGGTCCACACCGCCGAGCTCACCGACGGCACCCAGGTCGTGATCAAGGTCCAGCGCCCCGGCATCGACAAGCG
>JAYTAJ010000902.1:0-7146 GCA_043737575.1 Myxococcales bacterium
TCGTCGGCCCACGATCGCTCGAGGAACGACGCCTCGACCTCGCGGGCGCCGGCGAAGTCGAGCAGCCGCTCGAAGAAGCCCAGCGTCTGCATCGCCGCCGCCTCCTCGGCCATCGCGCCCATGTGGTAGCGCACGACGATCTGCGCCTCGTCGTCGTGGAGCATCAGCACGTCGAGCGCGCCGAAATCGAAGAAGGTGCTGCGCAGCACCCGAAAGCGGTTGATCGTCTCGATCGGATCGCCGACCTCGACCAGCCCCGGGTTGGCGAACCGCAGCGCGTCGACCGAGAACCGGCCCCACATCCGCACCGCCTGGAGATCACCGCGCGCGACGAAGCGCAGGATGACGTTGCCGAGCCGCTCGAACCCGTCCATCGGGTACCAGGCGGCGGGGTCGATCCGCGTCTGCAGGTGGGCCAGATCCTCGGGCGGCAAGTGCTGGGTCCAGTCCACGCCCTTGTGCCCGCGCAGCATCCGCACGTAGTCGACGAACAGCGTGCCCTTGACCTGCCGCAAGAGGGCTCAGGGAGGATCGAGTGACAGCGCCGAGATCTTGTTGTCTTCCTTGGCGGCGTCATCCGCGCCGGGCAGCGGCTTTTTCTGCTCGGTGATGTTCGGCCAGGTCGTCGACGTCAGGATCGCCTCGGCCAGCGCGGCCGGCAGCTTCAGCGCGTCGATGTCGCTCGCGGCCTTCGCCCCCGACACCACGGCGTTGATGTCCTTGTACGCGGCCCACTTCGCCGGCAGCTCGCTCTCCTCGAAGATCGCGGTCGTCGGGCACTCCGGCTCGCACGCGCCACAGTCGATGCACTCGTCGGGATTGATCGCCAGCGAGTTCTTGCCCTCGTAGAAGCAATCGACAGGACAGACCGCGACGCAGTCGGTGTACTTGCACTTCACGCACGGGTCGGCGACGACGTAGGCCATGAAACTCTCCTTCAGCGGGCGCGCGAGTCGGCGCCAGCCCGTTTCATATCAGATCACGGTACCGCCGCGCACGTTCCCGGCCGCGTGGACGCTCGCGTCGAGGTCGGTCATGCTGCCGCGGATGCGATCCGCCGCTGCCGCCGTCCTCGTCCTTGCGTGCCTCGGCTGCCAGTCGGGCGAGCAGGCTCCGAAGATCACCGCGGGCACCGCGCTCGCGATCGACCTCGACACGATCTGCAACGCCGTCGAGCGGTCGGGCGCCGCCAAGCTCGAGCCCGCCGACCAGGCCTACACCATCGCGCAGTGGCTCCCGGTCAACGTCAGCGACGACGGCCGGCAGTGGCTCGTGCGCTGGGCCCAGCTCGGCGACGATCGCAAGGCGCGCTTCCGCATGCTCGATACTGACGCGCGCTCGGCGGGCGTGATGGCGTGCCCGCTGCTCGCGCAGTGGCGCTGAGCTAGACGTCGCCGGCCGCGGCGTCGGCCGGAAGCGGCTTCAGCTTCCACACCCGCTCGAGCAGGCCGTGGGCGGCATAGATGATCGGCGTCACCAGCACCGCGACCGCGACCTTCACGACGTAGGACGTCACGATGATCGTGAACAGCGTGTCGAGCGGCATCGCGCTGCGGCCGATCGACAGCGGGTCGAGCGACACCGTCAGCCCGAACGCCAGGGACACCACCAGGATGGTGTCGATGAGCTGGGAGATCGCGGTCGAGCCGGTCGCGCGCAGCCACAGGAAGCGATCGCCGGTGAGCCGCTTGATCACGAAGAAGACGCCGATGTCGACGTACTGCGAGGTCAGGAACGCGATCATCGACGCGCACTGGATGGTGACCGCGTTGACGAAGACGTTCTGGAACGCGAACGGCGTCATGTTGGTGTCGGCCCAGTTGGGATCGGTGTAGGCCGGGGGGAACCACGCCGCCTGGTTGGCGATCTGGATGATGAGCACGGTGAGGCCGATCATCGCGAAGCCGAGCAAGCTCACGCGGCGCGCGGCGCGGCGGCCGTAGAACTCGTTGATCAGGTCGGTGATGATGAAGGTGAGCGGGAACGGGATCTCGCCGGCCGAGATGATCCAGTCGCGGCCGAACAGGTGGACGTAGGTGAGCTTGCCGCCGATGAGGTTGCCGACCAGGAGGCAGGTCAGGAACACGCCGACCAGCGTCATGAACAAGGTCAGGCGGGCGTCGAGCTTCATCGCCGCCGACTGTGCCATAGGTCCCGACGAGGTTCCGGACACGCGGCGCTGTCCGGTGTCCGGGCGGGAGTGGCCGGGGTTCGGCCGCGCTGTCCGGTTTCCGGACGTCGCGCGCGGGGGTCCAAGCACTTGGGCGTGGCATGCAACCTGCGATGGCCGGCTGCGGAGGTATCCATGTCGACGTCGTTGCAGGAAAAGAAGCAGAAGTCGATCGCCGAGGCGATCAAGGTGATCCACAAGCAGTTCGGCCAGGGCTCGCTGATGCGGCTCGACGGCAGCGAGACGACCGAGGTCGAGGTGATCCCGACCGGATCGATCGCGCTCGACGTCGCGCTCGGCACCGGCGGGCTACCGCGCGGCCGCATCGTCGAGATCTTCGGCCCCGAGTCGTCGGGCAAGACCACGCTCACGCTGCACGCCATCGCCGAGGCCCAGCGCCTCGGCGGCGTGTGCGCGTTCATCGACGCCGAGCACGCCCTCGACGTCGAGTACGCGCGGCGGCTCGGCGTCCAGCTCGACGACCTGCTGGTGTCGCAGCCCGACAACGGCGAGCAGGCGCTCGAGATCGTCGACACCCTGACCCGCACCGGCGCGATCGATCTGATCGTGATCGACTCGGTCGCGGCGCTCACGCCCAAGGCCGAGATCGAGGGCGAGATGGGCGACTCGCACATGGGCCTGCAGGCGCGGCTGATGAGCCAGGCGCTGCGCAAGCTGACCGCGGTGATCTCGAAGACCAAGACCGTCATCATCTTCATCAACCAGCTGCGCCAGAAGATCGGCATCGTCTACGGCAACCCCGAGACGACGACCGGCGGCAACGCGCTCAAGTTCTACTGCTCGGTGCGGCTGGACATCCGCCGCAAGAAGGTCATCAAGCGCGGTGACGACTCGGTCGGGTCGGAGGTGAAGGTCAAGGTCGTGAAGAACAAGCTGGCGCCGCCGTTCCGCGAGGCCGAGTTCGAGATCATGTACGGCACCGGCGTCAACCGGACCGGTGATCTGGTCGACACCGCCGAGAAGCTCGGCCTCGTCGACAAGGCCGGCACCTGGTACTCGTACGCCGGCAACAAGCTCGGCCAGGGTCGCGACAAGGCGCTGTCCTTCCTCGACGACAACCCGATCCTCGCCGAGCAGCTCCGCGCCGCGCTGATCAAACAGGCCAAGCTCGCGCCCGCCGCCCCGGGGGTCAGCCATGTCGCGGCGATCTGAGCTGGGCCTGGCGTTCGCGCCGCTGGCGCCGATCGATCCGCCGCCGCGCGCGCCGTGGTCGCGGCCGCCGGGCGTGCCGGTCGCGGCGCCGCCCGAGGTCGGGGTCCGCGCTCCGCGGCGGCGGCCGCGGCGGGTCCCGTTGCCACGGCCGCGGGCCCGGCCGTTCGCGGCGGTCCTGCCCGAGCCTCTGGTCGCCCTCGATCTCGACGACTTCCAGGAGCTGCGGCGCCTCGGCCTGTTCGGCGACGACGGCCGCAACCCACCGCCGAGCTGGTGGACCCGCTGATCCGATCCCCCGGCTGATCCGATCCCCCCGTCCCCGCAGTTGCCTCCACGATGGTCTCCAAGTAGACCATCATGGTCATGAAGCGAACCACCAAAGCCCTGCCCGGAGATCGCCGTATGAGCGTCGCAGAAGCCAAGGCCCAGCTCTCGGAAGCGCTGCGAACCGTCGACGACGGGCCCGCGGTCATCCACAACCGCGGGCGCGACATCGCCGTCCTCCTCGGCATCGGCGCCTACCAGCACCTGCTCGCCGCGGCCGACGCGGTCGCGACGCCGATGGCGGCGTTCTTGCGCGACGTCGGCTCGCTCAAGGATCGCCTGGGCGGCGGCGCCGACCTGGTCGTCGAGCCCGCGGCGCTGACGGTGCGCGATCCGTTCGCCCGAGCCCGGCGATGACGGTGCGCCCGCCCCGCTTCGTCGTCGACACCGACGTGCTGTCCGAGACCGCGCGGCCGCGACCCGATGCGCGGGTGATCGAGTGGTTCGCCGCGCAGGGGTCGATCGCGATCGCCGCGGTGAGCGTCTACGAGCTGGCACGCGGCGTCGAGCGCCTGCCGAGCGGGCGCAAGCGGCAGTTCCTCGAGGCCTGGCTCGGCCGCCTGCTCGACGGCTCCTTCGAGATCGTCGGCTTCGATCAGGAGGCGGCGCTGGCCGCGGCCCACCTCGAGCGCGACGCGCGGCAGCGCGGCCGGGCGATCGAGACCCGCGACCTGTTCATCCTCGCGGCGGCGAAGGCCCGTCGGCTCGCGCTCGCGACCCGCAACACCGCACACTTCCGCGGCCACGGCGTCGGTATCTACGATCCGTTCGCCGATCTACACGCGGTCTGACCGCCGGGGCCGCGGGGCGGTACGAGCGTTGCACTCCTCGGGGGACCAACCCCAGGAGCCCCGATGCCTCGTGGAAGCAAGGCCGCCTATACCGACAAGCAGAAGCGCCAGGCGGCGCACATCGAAGACAGCGAGAAGAAGCAGGGGCGCTCGACCAAGGCCGCCGCCCGCATCGCGTGGGCGACGGTGAACCAGCAGGACGGCGGCGGCAAGAAGAGCGGCTCGGGCCGCAAGCCAACCCGTCGCTCGAAGAAGTGATCGGCCCATCGCCGATCCAGAGGCGGTGCGCGTGCGCGTGCGCTCACCGTGCGTCCCAGATACGCGCAAGGAGACCTCCCATGAAGATCCGCACCTTCCTCTTCGCGGCCGCCGCGGCGATCGCGTCGCCCTCGTTCGCGGTCGCCGGCCCCGACGAGCCGGCCAAGCCAACCGCGCCCGCGCAGCTCTCCGAGCTGGAGCGCGACGAGCTCCTGCACCGTCATCACGTCAACGTGATGGAGGTCGAGATGGGCACGATGGCGAAGCAGCGCGGCACCGCGCCCGTGAAGAAGTACGGCGCGATGCTGGTCGTCGATCACTCCAAGGCCGACAAGGGCGTGAAGGCCCTCGCCAAGCTGCGCGGCGTGACATTGACCGATCATCCGATGGGCGTCGCCGAGGCCGACGCGCACAAGAAGTCGATGGAGCTGATGGCGCGCCTGCAGACCCTCGAGGGCGAGGCGTTCGATCGCGAGTACGTCGACGCGATGGTGACGGGCCACGAGTCCGAGATCGAGCGCGTCACCGCGGCGCTGCCGCAGGTGACCGACGTCAAGGTCAAGGCGCTCTTGCGCAAGACCCTGCCGTCGCTGCGCAAGCACGCCGATCACGCCAAGCGGTTGCAGGTGAAGATGACGGCCCAGGCGCAGCCCGCCACGAAGTGAAGGAGCGACGATGACCCAGCCCAAGAATCCCGAAGTCGGTCCTGATGGCAACGAGATCCCGGATCGCACGACCGCTGATCGCACGGTGCAGACCCGCGACGCCTACGGCCGTGCCGCCTCGGGCACCGAGACCTACGGTCCCGACGGTCGCCGCATCGACGAGCGCTACGGGCGCGACGTGATGACGGGCGGCGAGGGCGACGTCGCCGACCACGACGCGCCGCCGAGCGAGGTGCCGCCCGACGACGCCGACGAGCCGACCGATCCCAAGGCGCCCGCGTAGTCGCGCGGAATGATCGACGACGGCCGCGCGTTCCATCGCCGATGGGGAAGCTTCGCGCGGTCGTCACCGCGACGCTGGTGTCGATCGTCGTCGCGGCGGGCGCGAGCCCCGCGGCGGCGGAGCACGGCGATCCGATCATCATCCCCGCGCCGAGCCCGGGCACGGCGATCCCGATCAACGCGCGCCTCCGACTCGAGAGCCACAACGGCATCGCGTCGCCGCTGCCCGAGCTGGCGGCGAAGACCGCGGGCTACGCGGCGGTGCTGGTCGCGTCCGATCACGAGATCGCGCTGCGGCCGACCGCGTTCTTCGACGATCAGGAGGGCGGCTACGGCGCCGGGCTCCTGGTGCTCGCGCCCGTCAAGCTGCTGCAGCCGTCGACGACCTACGCGCTCGAGCTGCGCTGGCCGGGCGGCGCGGCGCGTGACTTCGCGACCGGCTGGGAGTGGACGACGCTCGACGCTGCGGATCGCGCGGCGCCGCGGTGGATCGGCGCGCCGCGACCGGGCCGCGCCGCGGGCGTCGTGCTCGCGGATCCGGGCCCGGAGTCACCCCTGGTCGAGATCGTCGCCGACCTCACGCCGATCGGCCGCGGCCGCGCGAAGCGGCTGCATCTGGTGTTCGACCTGACGCGCATGTGCGACGCCGGTCCGACGGCGAACTACGCGGTCGCGATCGCCAACGGCAGCTGCGCCGAGCGCGGCGACGAGGGCCTGTGCCAGACCGCGCACTGGTTCGCGGCGCACGCCGACGTCGGGCGGCGCTTTCGCGCCCGCCTCACCGCGATCGATCTCGCGGGCAATCGCACCGCCGCGCCCGGCCGCAAGCCGATCGTCACCTGGACCGACGAGCGGTCGATCACGGTGTGTCTGCCCGCGGGCCCGCCGCCGTCGGCGCCGTGATCGCGATCAGCCGAGCGCGGCGAGCCGTGCGTGACACGCGCCGCTCACCGTCGTCGCCATCGTCGTCGCGTCGAGCTCGGCATCGGCGAGCCCGGCGTGCCCGCCCGCGGCGACCGCGCCGATCGCATGCCGATACGCCTCGCGCGCCTCGCGCGGCCGCCCGACGGCCTCGAGGCACAGGCCGAGCAAGTACGGCGCGAGCCAGCGATCACCCGCGAGGAAGCGCGCGCGTCGCAGATGCTCGATCGCCGACGGCAGCCGATCGGCGCGCTTGTCGGCGATGCCGCGGCGCAGATGGACCTCGGCATCGAGCTCGGGCGACGACGGCCGCGGCGCGATCGCTCGCAGCGCGGCATGCGGCCCCGTACCCATACCCGTCGCCGTGACCGTACCCGTACCCGTGACCGTACCCGTACCCGTACCCGTACCCGTACCCGTACCCGTACCCGTACCCGTACCCGTACCCGTACCCGTACCCGTACCCGTACCCGTCGCCGTGACCGTCCCCGTCCCCGTCCGCGCGCTCCCCGCCCCCACCATCGCCTGCTCCACCGCCCCGACTACCACCTCCCCCGTCGAT
>JAYTAJ010000903.1:0-3130 GCA_043737575.1 Myxococcales bacterium
CAGGAGCGCGACGTCCTCGAGCGGGCCCGCGGCGCCGCCGAGGCGCTGGGGCTGTCGCCCGTGCTCGGCGAGGAGCTGATGCTCGCGCTGATCCGCGCGTCGCTGGCGGCGCAGGAGCGCGATCGGGTGGTGGCGGCGGGTGGTGGCGGCGGCCGCCGGGTGCTGGTGATCGGCGGCGCCGGCCGCATGGGCAAGTGGTTCGCGCGCTTCCTCGCGTCGCAGGGCTTCGCGGTCGAGATCGCGGATCCGGCCGGCGCGGTCGAGGGCTTTCGCTGCGTCGCCGACTGGCGCGGGCTGGTGCTCGATCACGAGATGATCATCGTCGCGGCGCCGATGCCGTCGACCGCGGCGATCCTGCTCGAGCTGGCCCAGGCGCCGCCGCCCGGCATCGTGTTCGACGTCGGCTCGCTGAAGAGCCCGCTGCGCGACGGCCTGCGCGCGCTCGCCGCGGCCGGCGGCCGGGTCACGTCGGTGCATCCGATGTTCGGCCCCGACACCGAGCTCTTGAGCGGTCGCCACGTCATCTTCGTCGACGTCGGTGACGCCGCCGCCACCGCGACCGCGCGCGAGCTGTTCGCGTCGACGATGGCGACCGTGGTCGAGATGGATCTCGAGAGCCACGATCGCTTGATCGCCTACGTGCTCGGCCTGTCGCACGCGCTCAACATCGCGTTCTTCACCGCGCTGGCCGACAGCGGTGAGGCAGCGCCGCGCCTCGCGACCCTGTCGTCGACCACCTTCGATGCCCAGCTCAAGGTCGCGTCGCAGGTCGCTCACGAGAACCCCGATCTGTACTTCGAGATCCAGCGGCTCAACGACTACGGCACCGAGTCGCTCGCGGCGCTGCTCCTCGCCGTCGAGCGGCTGCGCTCGGTGGTCCGCGCTGGCGACAGCGCCGGCTTCCGCGCCCTGATGGAGCGCGGCCGCGCCTACCTCGAGTCGCGCCCGAGCGTCAGTTGAACTTCTGATCCGCGCGCTCGGCGTCGTCGAAGGCGCGCTGGGCGCCGAGGGAGCCGGGCTCGATCGCGAGGAGGAGCCGGGCGGCGGCGCGGACCTTGTCCTGGCGGTCGCGGCGCTGGTAGCTGGCGACCAGGTTGCGCAGCATGCGGGTGGCGATGGTGTGCGCGGTGGCGGGCGTGAACATCGACGGATGCAGCGTCGCGCCCGCCTGGGACACGATCGCGGCCAGCTCCGAGCGATCGAGGAGGCGGCCGCCGGCGAACGGATCGATCGCGACCAGCCGGTCGCCGAGGTTGTAGCCGACGACGAAGTGGCCGGGCAGGGCGAGGCCGTAGAGCGGGACGGCGGCGCGGCGCGCGACCTCGAGGTAGATGAGCGACAAGACGATCGGGAGGCCGCGGCGCCGCTCGAGGACGCGGGGCAGGAAGCTGTTGCGCGGATCGTCGTAGTCGTCCTCGTCGCCGCGCAGGCCTTCTTCGCCCGCGAGGATGCCCTCGATCGCCTCGACGCCGACGTAGATCGAGCCGCGGGCGGCGACGCGGACGCGCTCGCCCCAGCGATCGAGCTTGGCGAGGACGTCGTCGTCGTCGCCGGGATCGTCGTCGAGCTGGGCGATCGCGAGGGCGATGTGATCGAGGCGCGGCGGATTGGCGGCGAGCGACCGTCGTAGCCCGGCCGCGATCTCGTCGAGGTCGACGATCACGCGGCCTCGAGCGGACGGCGCGCGGTGACGACCTTGGCGACCAGGACCGGCTCGGCGTCGATGCTCGTGAAGCCGACCTCGCCGAGCAGCGCCGCCAGATCGTCCTCGAGGTAGTCGGCGTAGAACGGCTCGTGGAACTCCTTGGGGAAGTTGGCGAGCACGGTGGCGAGCTCGGCGCTGTCGACCACCTGGGCCGAGTCCTCGATCACGACGACGCCGCCGGGCCGGAGCACGCGCCGCATCTCGGCGACGACGCGGCGGCGGGCGTTGCGCGGCAGCTCGTGGAACAGGTAGACGCAGGTGACCGCGTCGAAGGTCGCGTCGGCGTAGGGCAGGGTCTCGGCGTTCTCGACCGCGAGGCTTACCTCGTCGACGTCGGCGAGCAGGCGGCGCGCGGCCTGGACGTAGGGCGCCGACAGATCGACGCCGTGGAACGCGAGGTGCGGGTGCGCGATCGCGAGCTGGTGGAGGGTGCGGCCGGTGCCGCACGCGACGTCGAGCAGCCGCATCCGGCGGTGGTCGGGCTGCTCGCGCAGGTAGCGCGTCACCGGCGGGATGACCTGACGGCGCATGATGTCGGCGGTGCCGCGGAACAACAGCTCGACGCCGAGATCGTAGATGTCGGCGGAGTGATCGCTCAGGTAGCCGTCGGTCTGCCAGTGGAAGTTGCGGCGGTAGTACGCGGGATAGCGGCTGCGATCGATCGGCGGCAGATCCTTGTAGTCGCCGCGCTTCTTGCGCGCGAGGATCCGCGGCGTGTCGCGGATCAGCTGCGGCAGCACCCGCGCGTAGTCGCGATGCGGGACCTGGAACAACAGCGCGCGCGGGTACAGCCCGTCGCGGACGTTGGCCAGATCGCGCGCATACAGCGCCTCGACGCGACTGCGCAGGATCGGGATGATCGTCGCCGGGACTTTCGGCCGCGGCGTGCGACTCAGGATCCGCGCGGTCTCCTGCAGCGCGGTCGCGCCGATCAACATCGACAGCTGCTGGGTTCGATACGCGACGCGATCGAGTCGAGACAGCATGCGCGTACCCTAGCCGTTCCGCTCGGCGACCGCCATTGCCGTGATCAGCGGCGACGCCGATGGATCCTGAGGAGACCTAGCAGAGCGATCGCGGCGGTCGCGTCGGGGCCAGCGCCGGTCGAGCAACAGCCCTTGTCGCGCGGACTGTCCAGCGACGCGGCGTCGATGCCAGCATCTGCCAGGCCGGCGTCAGTCTCCGTCGGACACGCGATGTCCTCGGAGACGATCCCGAGATTGCCCTTCAGGCCGCACCACAAGAGTGCTTCGCAGTCGACCTGCTGGACGGTTCCCACCTCACAGCGCACCGGACCTGCGATGTCGGCGTAGGCAAGCTTCCGGGTCCAGCCGCCAGTGCCGGTCGTCGACGTCTGGATCGTCGCGCCGTCGGGCGGCAGGTTGTTGGTGCACAGGAACAGCGTGCCGTCGGCGCGCTCGGTGA
>JAYTAJ010000904.1:0-16359 GCA_043737575.1 Myxococcales bacterium
AAGCAGGCCCGCGACGATCACCGCCGCGCCCACGCCGAGGTCAAGCACCAGGCCGCCGAGCGCACCCGCGGCGTCGCGCTGTACGGCGTGATCGGCCTCGGCGTCGTCGTCGCGGTCGGCGCCGCGTACGTCATCGTCCACACCCTCAACGCCGCCAAGAGCAAGAAGATCGAGGGCGTCGAGTCGCTGGCCGAGGCGTCGCTGCAGGTCACGGTGTCGGCGCCGAAAGCCCCCCCGCGCAAGGCCAGCGCGGCGCGCCCCGGCGGCGGCGCGCGGCGCCCCAGCGGCGGCGGCAACGACAACGCGGGCGAGAACCTCGCGCTCGATCTGTCCGACGACAGCGACGACGGCGGCGAGCAGCTCGACATGGGCACCGTCTACGGCGTCTACGCCCGCTACGGCGGCCGGCTCGGCGGCTGCCTGCACAAGAACGGCGCGAGCACCGCGGCGATCAGCATCATCATCGACGGCCCCAGCGGCCGGGTGAACTGGGTGAAGGTCAACGGCCAGTCGTCGGGTGGGCTGCATGGCTGCCTGTCGGGCGTGCTGCGGTCGATGAAGTTCCCGTCGGTCGATGGCCCGCGCACCCGCGCCGAGTTCGAGATCGCGATGTGATGCTGCCGACCATTCCCTCGATCAATCGCGCGCGGCTGTCGGAGGTGATCCGCAAGCGTGCCCGCGTCACGCCGACCGTCGCGGTGCTGCTGTCGCTCGGCTTCGCGCTGGTGGTCGCGCCGATCGCGCTCATCGACAGCTGGCTGCTCGATCCGCAGATCGAGGCCGGCCAGCGGGCGCCGATGACGGTGCGCGTCCCCGCCTTCGAGGGCTGGGACGACGACCAGGTCGCCGGCCACGGCGGCAGCGTGGTGATCGCGCGTGGCGAGATCGCGACGCCGCGCCAGGCCGCGGTCGCGCAGGCGATGCGCGCCACCGCGCCACCGAACGGCGCGCGCTTCGCCGCCTACGCCGCGGTGCTGTTCCTCCTGACCGCGGGCGTCACCCACCAGATGCGTCGCTCCAACCGCGGCCGCCTGCTGCGGGTGCAGATGTGCATCCTCGGCACCGTCGCCCTCGGCGCCGCGGTGACGAAGGGCCTGCTGCTCTTGTATCCGGTCTCGGTGCTCGCGGTGCCGGTCGCGCTCGGCGCGATGGTGCCGACCCTGGTCTTCGATCGCACCGTCGGCCTCGCCGCGGGCGTGCTGTCAGCGGTGACGATGGGCTTGCTGGTGCCGTTCGACGTCGGCGTGTCGACGGTCTTGATCGTCCAGGCGGTCGCCGCCGCGATCGTGCTGCCCGATCGGGCGCGGCCGCGGCTCCACGTCGCCCTCGGCGCGGGCGCGGTCGCGATGGCGGGCGCCGCGCTCACGTACCTCGGCTTCTACTACCTGTCCGACGGCGTCGTGCCGGTCCACGAGCTGTCGGAGCCGGGCGGCTCGGCGTGGCTCGCCGCGGCGTTCGGCGGCGCGGTCGCGGGCGTGCTGGCGATGCCGCTCCTGCCGGTGTTCGAGCGCGCGTGCGGCGAGATCACGCACGCGCGGCTGGTCGCCCTCGAGGATCTGTCGCATCCGGTGCTGAAGCAGATCGCCGAGAAGGCGCCCGGCACCTGGCAGCACAGCCTGGCGATGGCGAACCTCGCCGAGGTCGCGGCCCAGGCGATCGGCGCCAACGGCCGCCTGGTGCGGGTCGGCGCGTACTTCCACGATCTCGGCAAGTCGCTGCAGCCCAGCTACTTCATCGAGAACCTGCGGCCGGGCGAGACCAGCCCCCACGATCAGCTCGCGCCCGAGGTGTCGTGCGACGCGATCTTCGCCCACGTCACCGAGGGCATCGCCCACGCCCGTCGCCAGCGGGTGCCCGAGCGGATCATCGACTTCATGCACATGCACCACGGCGACGGCGTGCTCGAGTACTTCTGGGCCAAGTGCCAGGAGTCGGGCAACCCGCGCCGCCTCACCATCGAGGACTTCCGCTACCCGGGGGTGCGGCCGCAGAGCCGCGAGACCGCGATCCTCGCGATCTGCGACGCGGTCGAGGCGGCGTCGCGCACGCTCAAGCGGCCCGACGATCGCGCGGTCGAGACGCTGGTGCAGCGCATCGTCTACGGCAAGCTGCACCTCGGCCAGCTCGACGAGTCGGGGCTGTCGATGGCCGACCTGCGGCAGATCAGCGACTCGCTGCGCGAGGCGATCCGCGCCGCGCACCACGGCCGCATCGAGTACCCGTGGCAGCGCGAGGCCGCCGCCGCGGCTGCTGCCGATGCCGCCGCCGCGTCAAGCGCCGCGTCACCCGCGACCGCGCCGACCGCGATCGGTCGGGCGCCGACCGCGACGCAGCAGATCATGCACCAGCCGCGCCTCGACTCGCTCGACGTGCCGCGGCCGATCCAGTGGGAGGACACGTCGGGGCGGCCGCGCGCGTCGACCGAGCAGGGCATCGCCGCGACGATGCCGATGCTGTCGCCGCTGCCGATCGCCGAGACCGCCCAGCTGCCGCTGGCGCCGATCGCGGTCGAGACCGTGTCGATGAAGGCGCCCGTGCTCGAGCCTGCGATCGAGGCGGAGGCGCCCGCGCCTGCCCCCGTGCATGCGCCGCTGCCGTGGGAGGTCCCGCCGCCCATCGTCTACGTCCCCGTCGCGGTGAGCGACGCGGCGATCGGCATGCCGCCGCCCGCGACCCCATCCGCGAGCGACTCCGGGCCGATCCTCCCGCCCGCGCGCGTGACCGCGAGCGACTCGGGGCCGATCGCCGCCGCGCCCAAGCCCGCCGCCCTCGTCGTCGACGACTCGGGTCCGGTCGGCGCGGGCGCGCGCAACACCGCCGAGCGCGACGCGATCGCGTCAGCGCCGACCTTGCCGCCCGGCCTCGCACCGACGATGCCGCCGATGTTCGCGCCGCTCACCGCGCCGCCCGTGATGGCGACGCTGGTCGAGGCGTCGCCGGAGCCGCGGCCGATCACCGAGCGGATCACCGAGCGCATCATCGCGGCGCCGCCGCCCGAGGCGATCGCCGACGCCGACGTCCTCTCGGTCTCCGATGCGCCCGTCGCCGAAGCCGTCACCGTCCCCGTGACCGAAACCGTTTCTGTACCCGAAACCGTTTCCGTACCCGAAACCGTTTCCGTACCCGCGACCGAAACCGTCTCCGATTCCGACTCCGTCGACGCGGCCGACGCCCCCGCCCGCACCGGCTGGGCCAACGCCCTCGCCAATCGGCTCGACGCGATGCTCGACGCCGAGGAGCTCGCCGACGCCACCGAGGAGGCCTTCGCCGCGTCGCCGACCCTGCGTACCCCGCCGCCGCCGCCCCCACGCCGCCGGGTCACCCAGGACGTCGCCCCCGAGGACGTCGAGGCCACGATCGATCTGTCGCCGAGCACGCGGCCCGAGCCGAGCGGCCTGATCCTCGGGCCGCCGCCCGCGACGCGACCGATCCGCACGATGCCGCTGGTCGCCGAGCCCGATCCCGCGGGGGACGATGGACCGACGGTGGTGCGGCCGCGGCCGAGCGGCTCGATGATGCCGCCGCGGTCGCGGACCAAGTCCGACCCGTGAGGCTAGCGGTAGCCGGGGCCGCTCGACTCGGGCGTCACGCGGATCGCACGCAAATCGGCCAGCTCGACGCCGTAGACCTCGTGGCGCGCGGTCTCGATCATCGCGACCTCGCCGAGCAAGGTGATCGACGCGACCCGATCGAGGATCAGCGTCTGGGTGCCGTTGGCGAGGTAGACCGAGACGATCGACTTGGGCTCGGCGTGGAACACATCGCCGTCGCGCCGGAGGCGGTGGCGAGTCAGGAGCGCGACCGCGCTGGCGTTCTGCATGCCGCGACCATACCACCGCGGGCGCGACGGTCCGCTCGCATCGTCCTGACCGATCGGACAGCCCGCGCGCTCGCCGCGGTGGTGCTCGCCGCGACGCTCGGCTGCGCCGGCCGAGCCCGGCCCAGCGCCACCACCCAGGCGATCCTGCGCGACGCCGAGACCGCGCTCACCGCGCGCGACTACGACGCCGCCCGCGCCGCCTACGATCGCGCCGTCGCCACCGCGCCCGACGACGCCAGCGCCCGGCTCGCGGTGCGCGAGCGCGCCGACGCCCGGCTGTTCCTCGGCGACGTCGACGGCGGCGCCGCCGATCTCGCGCGCCTCACCGAGCTGGCGCCTCGCGATCCCGCGGCGTGGCACGACCTCGGCATCGTGCGCGCCAATCAGGGCGATCGCGCGGGCGCCGCCCACGCGCTGACCCAGGCCCGCACCCTCGCGCCCGACGACCCGCGGCCCCGCCTCGCCCTCGCCGCGCTGTTGTGGTCGGGCGGCGACCGCGCGGGCGCGCGCCGCGAGTATCAGGCGCTGCTTGCCCTCGAGCTGGCGGACAACGTCCGAGCCAAGGTCGAGTGGGCGATTGGAGCGCTCGTCGAGGAGCGGTAACGGCTACGGGCTTTGCCTCGAAAGACCCGGCTGCCTCAAAAGTCGGCACGCTGCCTCAAAAGTCGGGGGGCTAGCACAAGGTCGCCGACGACAGGAAGGTGTGCGCGCGTTTCCATGTAGCGCCCGCAGCCATCGCAAGCGGCAGCCAGGTGTATTGTTTGCCCATGGCACAGCCAGCCTGGGTCGTGCAGCAAGCGATCGTTGAGGTTCAATACGGTCGGGGCATGGTGTACCTGGATCGATGCGGAAGCGTGATGCTGAAGCTCGAGGAAGTACTCGGAAGAGCGTTCACGGGGAGCGTGCCCACCATGAACCAGGCGGAGTTGCGAAACCCATCCGAGCGCCTCGTGGTCACGTACGGGATCACGAGCTTCAGCGCGAGTCAGGGCTGGATCAAGAACGTCGCTCGCATCGAGCACGTTGCCCCCATCGCTTGGGACAAGATCTCTGAGAACCTCGACGTCGGGCGTGCTGTCACACGCTGCGGTGTTCGATTCATCTTGGCAGCGAGGGCTGACGATGCGGAACACGCGCAGGCGATGGTTGCGAGATGCCACCTGGCGCCGAGTTCAGACGCTTGGAAGGGGTTGTCCACTGACGGCGTGATGCGAGCGTACTCGGCAGTGATCGAGGACGCGCGTGGGCGCCTTCGGCTTAGCGTGGAGTCAACCGAGATCAAGGTCGAGGGCGCGTTGCCTGCGGAACTTGAGCAACTTGTTCCACGTCATGCGCTGACCCTCGATGTGGACAGCGTCCATCCGGGTAAGGGGCCTTACTCGCTTAGCAAAGCGGGTTTGAAGGACTTTATCCGAAGTAGCTGGCAGCGGAGCCGCGAGGTCGCTACGCTAGTAGGAACACAACTCGGTATTCGCGATGCCTGACATTACTACGACTGGCTCAACGTCGGACCACCTGGCGCCCGGTAGCGTTCACGTCGACCGCGACCGATTCGAGTTGGGTTTCGGTCAACTCGTGGTGGCCGAGCGCGACGCATCTCCAAGTCCAGAAGAGAAGGACGCCATCCTCACCTCCCTCTATGAGGAGCGGAGCCGACTGAATAGAGCGATGCGTCTCGGGCAGGCATCCAGGAACGACGAGGAATACTTCGCCGATCTGAATCTATACATCGACGGATGGGAGGCGAGCGAACCGTCCCCGCTTGAGAGTGCTGGCGTTTGGGCGAAACTTGAGGAGCTTGCCTCGTCTGTTCTCGCGGTGCAGGCGGAAATCGCGCGGAAGAAATGATTCCGGTATCGGCCGTCGGACCCAGCTACGCCGTCTCGCCGCTTCGCCGAACTCACAAGCCTCCGAAGCATCGTCCGTACGACGAGTACCGCGCGTGCCTCCGGCTCGAATTTTCTTTCCAGTGTGTGTACTGCCTGTCGACCGAGATGGAAGTAAATCCTGTCGAAGACTTCGGCGGCTTCGAGGTCGAACATTTTCGGCCGCAGGGCCGTTGGGGCTTTCGCCGTCTGGAACGGCACTACCCGAATCTGCTCTGGGCATGCCCGATGTGCAATCGGGCCAAGGGCAACACGTGGCCCACACCTGCCGAGGTTCGCGCCGGGCAGAGGTTCGTCGATCCATGTGCGGACGTCATGGGCGACCACTTGGAGATCGTCGGTGAGCGCGTGGCTCCCGCCAACGGGAGCCACGCCGGCCTGTACACGATCATCGAAGTCAACCTGAACTCGGGAGCGCACGTCAAACGTCGCCGCGAACGAATCGAACTTGCGAAGAAGGCCGCACTCGTCGAGGTCACGTGCGCAGCCGTGAAACAGACGGCGATCGCGGACGCTCCAACCCTCGTATCGAAGCTCGACGAGGTGGCGGCACGCCTGAAGGAACTGCTGGCGGACGTCTCATCCCTCCGGACGCCTTGGGACGGTCCGACTGATTGCGCGTGTAGCAAGCAGGTAGCTCCGCAACCGCGCCGCAAGACGAAGCGAGAGCGTATGGCTCAGCGTGCCAAAGAGAGAGCCCGTCGAGTATAGCCGTGTGTGCGCGTGGCTCGATGGTGGTCCAGTCCAGCTGCGCGGCGGCGGCACGGGTCGCGACCGACGCGCTCGGCGCTGGTGGTGCGCAGGACCTCGCGGTTGGCATCGAGCACCAGACGTTGGGCCACACCGCGCACGGATCGGCGTGCCGGTAATCGACCAGGCCGAGAGTGACAGCGGCGGCTCGATCCGGATTGGCGCTGCCTCAAAGATCCACCGCTGCCTCAGAAGGCGATCGTCTGGGTGAGGCGAGCCAGGTCGCGGTCACGGCTACGGCTACGGCTGCGGCGCGCGGGCCGAGCGCGGCGCGGATCGACCGCGTATACTCGCCGCGCATGTTGCTGCCGCGTCTCGCGTGGGTCCTCGGTGCGCTGGTGGCGACCGCCGCGCCGACGGCGGCGCGCGCCGACACCTGGGGCTTTGCGTGGGCCGGCCGCATCGACGCCGACGGCGCGCCGATCTTCGATCCCGACAGCGACAGCGCCGCGCGTCGCGCCGCGGTGAGCGCGCTGCGCTCGTACGATCCGAGCCTGACGCGCAAGTACGTGCTGAAGGCGCTCACCGACGACGACGACGAGGTGCGGCTCGAGGCGGCGCGGGTCGCGGCCCAGGGCCGGATGGTCGACGCGGTGCCGCGGCTGGTCGAGTGGCTGAGCGATCCCGACAAGGTCGTGCGGCGGGTCGCGACCGACGCGCTCGGCGCGATCGGCGATGCGGCGGGCACGGTCGCGCTGATCCGCACCCTCGGCGACTTCGACGGCGACGTCCGCATGGGCGCGGTGCTGGCGCTCGGCAAGATCGGCCAGCGCGGCGATCGCACCGTGGTCGTGCCGCTGATCTCCCGCGTCACCGACGAGAAGACCGAGGTCCGCCGCGCCGCGATCGAGGCGCTGAAGGCGATCGGCGATCGCCGCGCCGTGGTCGCGATGGTCTCGGCGTTCGGCGATCCCAACCTCGAGGTCCGCAAGACCGCGGCCGGCGGCGTCGGCAAGCTCGGCGATCGCGCGGCGATCCCCGCGCTGATCCGGCTACTCAACGAGCCCCAGCCCGAACTGCGCCACCTGGCGATGACCTCGCTCGGCGATCTCGGCGCCGCCGAGGCGGTCGACGATCTGGTCGCGGTCCTCGCGCGCGGCGGCGACTCGTCGTCGAGCGCGGCCTACGCCCTCGGCCAGATCGCGGCGGGCGGCGATCGCGACGCGACGCCGATCGCGGTGCGCGCGCTGGTCGCGGCCCTCGCCGATCCGGCGGGGCGGCCTGGCGTCCTCGAGGCGCTGCGGCGCGCCGGCACCGCCGCGGTCCCGGCGCTGGTCGATCACCTCGACGGCCGGGCCCCGGGCGATCCTGGCTCCGCGGTCGATCTGCTGTCCGACTTCGGCGACGCCCGCGCCACCCCCGCGCTGATCGCCGAGCTCGATCGCGGCCGCATGGGCGTCGCCCGCGTCGTCGCCGCGCTCGCGCGCACCCGCGATCCCCGCGCGCTGGTCCCCGTGCTCGGCCTCATCGCCTCGCCCGATCCCGCGATCCGCATCGCCGCGATGACCGCGACCGGGCCGTTGCTCGGCACCGATCGCCGCGCCGCCGACGCGCTGATCGAGCGGCTCGGCGACGACGAGGAGGACGTCCGCGTCCTGGCCGCCGACTACCTCGCGCAGATCCGCGCCACCACCGCCGTGCCCGCGCTGATCGGCCTCACCGGTGCGCCGCGATCGGCCCGCCTGCGCCACGCCGCGATCGCCGCGCTCGGTGCGATGGGCGACGGCCAGGCCGGGCCCGCGCTGATCGCGGTCCTCGCCGATCCCGATCCGATCCTCGCCCGCGCCGCCGCCGACGCCCTCGCGTACCTCGGCGATCCCGCGACCGAGCGCGCCCTCGCCGTCGCCGCGCGCCACGACGACGCGACCCGACCGTTCGTGATCCGCGCATGGGGCGCCGCGTTGCGCGACCGCCCCGACGCCGCCGCGCGCAAGACCCTCGAGGACCTCGCCACCCTCGACGGCCCCGCCACCGCGCTGGCCGCGATCGGCGCCCTCGCCGCCATGGGCGATCGCGCCGCCCGTCCCACCCTCGCGACCCTCGTCGCAGGCGCCTCGCCCGAGCGCCAGCGCGCCGCCGCCTGGGCCCTCGGCGAGCTCGCCGACGCGACCCCCACCCCCGCCGTCACCACCGCCCTCGTCGACGCCCTCGGCTCCAAGGACGATCGCGTCGCCTCCGCCGCCGCCTGGGCCCTCGGCCTCCAGCCCACCGCCACCGCCGCCGCGCCGCTCCGCCGCCTCGCGCGCCACGGCAGCTGGGCCTCCTCGATCAACGCCACCGCCGCTCTCGCCCACGCCGGCGGCCCCGACGCCATCTCCGATCTCACTACCCTCAGCGCCCATCGCTCCATCCTCGTCCGCGGCAACGCCGCCTGGGCCCTCGGCGAGCGCGCCGCCACCCTGCCCGACGACGCCGTCGCTGCCCTCGTCCGCCAGCTCACCGACGACGCCAGCCCGTGGGTCCGGGCCACCGCCGCCCGCGCCCTGCAACCCCTGCGCACCCGCCCCGCCGTCGCCGCCGCCCTCGCCGCCGCCGCCTCCGATCGCAACCCCGCCGTCGTCGCCGCCGCCGCCACCCATTCCCCCTCCCTGCCCCGCGATCAGTGGCGCATCTTCGACGTCGTCGAGCCCGACGACGATCGCCCGGTCCGCGAAGAGCCCTACTTTGTCGTCCTCGGCGCCACCGGCCCCGCCTGGGCCACCTTCACCGATCGCCGCGGCGTCATCGCCGCCGAGCACGTCCCCGCCGACACCCTCCCCCCGCGCCCCGCCGCCACCGAATCCGAACTTTGATCCCACACCGCCTCGCCCGACTGCGGAGGCGGCGGGGGTGGCGCGAGGGCGCGTGGTCCCCGACGCGCTCGTAAGTTCCACGACCCTTGGTCGACCCACGGCGAACCGTGGTGCGGCACTCCGTCCGGATCGCGCGTCGGTCGATCGAACCGAGCGCCGGAGGGGATCCACCGCCCTCGCGTCAGGCCCCGCGCCGCCCTCTCCCGCGCGTCAGTCGACGAGCTGCGCCACGCGCCTCGTCACCCCGCCCGATCCAACCGCGATCGCTGCGCGCCACGCACCGGGTTCTTCAATGAACAAAGTCCCCCATCCGCTCGTAGCGCATGTTCAGCGGATTCAGGTGCAGCACCTTGTCGCCGACGCCCTTCAGCAACGGCGGCCCCATCGACAGCCAGATGAAGATCGCCTTGCCCTTGATGTTCTCGAGCGGCACCGGCCCCCACCACCGCGAGTCGTTCGAGTTGTTGCGGTTGTCGCCCATCGCGAAGACGTACCCCTCGGGCACGACGTAGTACTGCCGCGGCGTGCACGTCGGCGCCAGCCGATCCGGCTCGTCCGCGGTCCGCACGATCTTCCCCACCGCGCGCGGGTTGAACATCCGCCCCGAGCAGCCCGGCGTCGCCGAGCGGTCATCGATCCCCGACAGCGGGAACTCGTGGGACTGCGCGTTGCCCTCGGGCGTCGACGCGCCGAAGCCGGGGAAGACATCGGCGAGCTGCTGCGCTCGCTCGAACTCGACGTCCTCGGGCGACACCCCCGCGGCGATCCGATCGCGGCGGTACTGGTCCCAGTACGCGGCCCAGCCCATCGCCTGCGCCGCGGCCTCGACCGGGCGGTCGCGCTCGTGGAACACCGCGGCCTGGTGCTCGCCGATCGTCGTCTTGTAGTGGCTGCACCGATCGGTGTGCCACGCCGACGAGCCCTCGGGCACGTTCCAGAACGTGCACTCGGGATCGACCAGCGTCTCCGGCACCAGCTGCTCGTTGACGTAGAGGTTGTCGCAGCGGACCTCGACCTTGTCGCCGCCGACCGCGACGATGCGCTTGATGAAGTCGCGCTCGGGGGTGCACGGCTGCTTGAAGACGATGACCTCGCCGCGCCGCGGCTTGCGCAGCTCAAAAAACTTCACGTCCGTATACGGGATGTGGACGCCGTACAGCACCTTGTTGACGAAGATGAAGTCGCCGATCTCCATCGTCGGCACCATCGACGCCGACGGGATCTTGAACGCCTCGACCACGAACGCGCGCAACAGCAGCGCGATCACCAGCGCGACGCCGATCGACTCGCCGTACTCGCGCGACGGCGACTTCTTGGCCAGCGCCACGACCTTGTCGATGCCGGCGTCGACCGCGGGCAGCGCGCGCCGCATCGCCGCGACGTCGCCCTTGGCGCGGGCGTCCGCCAGCACCTTGGCGGCGCGCTCGAGCGCGACCCGATCGTCGACGCCGATCGCCAGCTTGCGCGACAGCGCGTAGGTGGCCTCGCGGATCGCGACCTTCGCCTCCTTCTTGACCCGGCGATCGAGGCGCGCGGTCGGGATGCCGGCGGTGACGTCGGCCATCAGTTGTCGACCTTCAGCACGGTCAAGAAGGCCTCCTGCGGCAGCTCGACCGACCCGACCGACTTCATGCGCTTCTTGCCCTCCTTCTGCTTGTTGAGGAGCTTCTTTTTGCGCGAGATGTCGCCGCCGTAGCACTTCGCGGTGACGTCCTTGCGCATCGCCTTCACCGTCGTGCGCGAGATGATCTTGCTGCCGATCGCCGCCTGGATCGCGACGTCGAACATCTGGCGCGGCACGACGTCCTTCATCTTGCTGCACAGCTCGACGCCGCGGTGGTACGCGGTGTCCTTGTGCGAGACGATCGACAAGGCGTCGACCCGATCGCCGTTGATCAGTACGTCGATGCGCACCAGATCGCTGACGCGGTGGCCGGCCGGCTCGTAGTCGAGGGACGCGTAGCCGCGGCTCATCGTCTTCAGTCGATCGTAGAACCCGAACACCACCTCGGCCAGCGGGATCTCGTAGACCACGCGGACCCGGCCGTTGGGATCGTAGTGCAGGCCCTGCTGGACGCCGCGGCGCTCCTCGCACAGCTGCATGATCGGCCCGACGTACTCCTGCGGCAGGTGGACGGTGGCGAGGATGATCGGCTCCTCGATCTTGTCGAACTTGCCGCTGTCGGGGATCTTGGCCGGGTTGTCGATGACGGTCGCGACGTCCTTCCCCGGGTAGAAGATGCGGTACTGCACGCTCGGCGCGGTGGTGATCAGGTTGAGATCGAACTCGCGCTCGAGCCGCTCCTGGATGATCTCCATGTGTAGGAGCCCGAGGAAGCCGCAGCGGAAGCCGAAGCCGAGCGCCGCCGACGACTCGGGCTCGTAGGTGACCGCGGCGTCGTTCAGCACCAGCTTGCCGAGGGCGTCGCGCAGATCCTGGTAGTCGGCGGCGTCGACCGGGAACATGCCGGCGAACACCATCGGCTGGACCTGCTTGAAGCCGGGCAGCGGCGCGAGGCAGCGGCGATCGTCGTCGGTCATGGTGTCGCCGACCCGGGCGTGGGCGATGTCCTTGATCGACGCGGCGACGATGCCGACCTCGCCCGCGACCAGCTCGTCGACCTCGACCAGGTGCGGCGACCGCACCGCGATCATCGTGCAGTCGTAGGTCTGGCCGGTCGCCCAGAACCGCAGCTTCTGGCCGCGCTTGACCGTGCCCTTGAAGACCCGGACCAGGACCACGACGCCGCGGAACGAGTCGTACCAGCTGTCGAAGATCAGAGCCTCGAGCGGATCGGCCTTGTCGCCGGTCGGCGGCGGCACCCGCTCGACCAGGCGCTCGAGCATCTCGGGGATGCCGACGCCGGTCTTGGCGCTGACCAGACAGGCGTCCTGGGCCGGGATGCCGATGGTGTCCTCGATCTGGGCCTTGACCCAGTCGGGCCGCGCGACCGGCAGATCGATCTTGTTCAGGACCGGGACGATCTCGAGGTTGTTGTCGAGCGCGACATAGACGTTGGCGAGGGTCTGGGCCTCGACGCCCTGGGCGGCGTCGACCACCAGCAGCGCGCCCTCGCACGCGGCCAGGCTGCGCGACACCTCGTAGTGGAAGTCGACGTGGCCGGGCGTGTCGATCAGGTTGAGCTGGTAGTCGAGGCCGTCGTTGGCGCGGTAGGTGAGCCGCACCGACTGCGCCTTGATCGTGATGCCGCGCTCCTTCTCGAGGTCCATGCTGTCGAGGTACTGGGCCTTGCTCTCGCGCTGGGTCAGCGCGCCGCAGTGCTCGAGGATGCGATCGGCGAGCGTGGTCTTGCCATGATCGATGTGCGCGATGATCGAGAAGTTGCGGATGCGATCGAGGGGCGTGGACATGGACTACCGATCGGTCGTGGCGGCGATCATCGTGAGCTGCTCAGGAAGGCGATCGCGGTGACGTTCGAGGACCAGGGCGACGGCTTCTTGCAGGCAGTCATCGAGCGTCCGGTTGGTGCGTGACGCGAGCAGGCGCAGGCGCTCGACGTCGTCGGAAGACAACTGAACCGTCGTCGAGATCGTGCGGCGCGCCACGGGCGGCGCACCATACGTTGCGCCACGTCACGGGTCAACGGCCGGCGCGGGTGCGGCGGCTTGCGCGACCCCCGGCGGCCGACTACGCTCGGTGGATGTCTCGCTTATCGTTGCTCCTGGTCGCGCTCGCGCTGGTGGCCGGCTGCAACAAGAACAAGAAGAAGGACACCGTCGGCAACAAGGGCGGCGACACGTCGACCGAGGTCTCGAAGGTCGATCCGACCCTGTGCGAGACCAGCGGCAAGAACGTGATGTCGTACGACCTCAACCGCGACTCGCGACCCGACGTCTGGAAGATGTACAAGGTCGACGATCAGGGCGGCACCAAGGTCGAGGTCCTCACCTGCAAGCAGGTCGACTTCGATCACGACGGCCGCAAGGACTGGGTGGTCGGCTACACGCCCAAGGGCACGCCCGCCTTCGAGAAGGCCGACTTCGACTACGACGGCCGCTTCGACATGGCGTCGGTCTACGATCCCAAGACCGGCAAGCGGATGGAGGTCGAGCGCGACACTGACTTCGACGGCAAGTACGACATCAAGGAGCTGTACGACCGGTTCGAGACGCTGACCTCGGTGCGGCGCGATCGCAACGCCGACGGCAACCCGGATTATTGGGAACAGTACAAGGATGGAGCGCTGGTCGCGATCCTCTACGACGACGACTACGACAACAAGGTCGACCGCCGCGAGGAGGTGCCGGGCAGCCGGCCCAAGTTCGTCGCGCCCGAGCCGGGCCGCGAGGCCGTCGACGGCCTCGACAAGCCGCCGACGCCGACGCCTGCGCCGGCTCCCGCTCCGGCGGCGCCCGCGACCCCGCCCAAGTGATCGTCGAGAAGCCCTGGGGCCACGAGCTGATCTGGGCCCGCACCGAGCGCTACGTCGGCAAGATCCTCCACATCAAGGCCGGCGAGTCGCTGTCCTTGCAGTACCACCAGGTCAAGGACGAGACCGTGATGGTGCTGACCGGCCGGATGCGCTTCGAGCACTTTCTCGAAGGTGAGCCGCCGATCGCGACCGAGCTGGGGCCGCGCGAGCCGTTCCACATCACGCCCGGCGTGCGGCACCGCATGACCGCGCTCGAGGACACCGACGTCCTCGAGGTGTCGACCCCCGAGCTCGACGACGTCGTCCGCCTCGCCGATCGCTACGGCCGCTCGACCTGAGCTGAACGACAGACAGGGGAGGATCGGGGGGCGAGGTGTGCTGACTTCGCTGGGTCGAGCGCGCTCGGTGGACAACCGCACCCGCGGCGTTGGCGGCGTGCGCGTGGTCGTGAGGAGCGCGCTGTGCCCACCGAGGAGACGCCGCTGCCACGCGCGGCTCTTTCCGGATCAAATGGAATTTTTACGTTCCGGAAGAAGCCGCGCGGCCCCACCGCCTCTCCTCGGTGGTCATAGCGCGCTCCTCCCCTCCGCTCGAACGCCGCGAACGCCGCGGGCGCGGTAGTCCACCGAGCGCGCTCGAAGAAGACCGCGAAGAAGTCGGGCCGCAAGTAAGTCCCGCGATCAATACGGGTGATGGTGGCCGTTGGGGCCGGCGAGGTGCGGATGCGGATGGGGATGGTGGTGGTGATCGTTGGCGCCGTGCGGGTGGCCGCCGTGGGGGTGCTCGTGGCTCTTGTGCTTGGGCGCGGCCGGCGGGCGCGGCTTGGTCGACTCGACGTGCCAGGTCCGCGGCTTCTTGCGGCCGCGCTTCGCGGGCGCGGAGCACGCGATGACGGTGAGCGCGACGACGACGATCGCGAGCCAGCGCGCGATCACTTCTTGCTCTCGGCCATCTTGCGTTTGAGCGCGGCCAGCTCGTCGTCGACCGACGCGACCTTGGCGCGCGCGGCCTTCATCTTCAGGTCGGCGAGCGAATCGCGTGGCGGCGAAGCGGTGGGGCGCGGCGCTTGCGGACGCGACGGTGGCGGTGCGGTGCTGGCGGTCGCGGCGGCGGCGCGCGCGGCGATCGCGGCGGCGTCGAGGTCGACCAGCTCGCGATCGAGCGTGGCCAGCTCGGCGAGCAGGCGGTGCATCGCGCTGCGCTCCGACGCGGCGCGGACGGTGTCACCCGCGGCGGTGGCGGCGTCACCCGCGCGGCGCGCGGCGTCGACCGAGCGCACCAGCTCGACCTTGCGCGCGGCGGCCTCGGCGCGCAGCGCGTCGAGATCGGCGACCGCGGGCGGCGGCGGCGGCGGTGGCGCGCCGCCCAGATCCTCGAGCTCGCCCGGCACCGCGACGGTCTTGGCCGCGGCGCTGGCGGCGGTGGTCGCGGTGCGCAGCCGCTCGTGGGTGGCGGCCCGGGCCTCGGCGCGATGCTCCTCGATCACCGCGCGGCGATCGGTCGCGACCGCCCACAGCACCTCGACGACCTGATCGGCGCCATCGACGGCAGGCGTGAGCGGCGGCGCCCGCAGCCCGGCCTCGATCGCCGACGACACCAGCAGCGCGCCGCGCGCCGCGATGCCGCGACCGCGGGCCTCGAGGATCCCGGCGATCCGCGCCGCGCCGTCGACCTCGTCGTCGACCAGCGCGATCAGCCGCCCGCCGATCAGCATCGCGCGCGCGATCGCGCGGGCCCGCGGCCGCGCCACGATCAGATCGCCGGCGCGCCAGGTCCGCGCGGTGTCGGCGGTGGCGCCGAACAGCTTGGCGCGCAGCCCGAGGATCGGGACCTGGCGCCGCAGCACCGCGGCGGCCTCGGCGTCGCCGGCGGCGTCGAACAGGAACGTCAGCCGCTCGCTGACCTCCGACAACGACAGCTGCAGCGCCAGCTGGCCGGTCAGCTCGGCGCCCATGCCCGCGACCTCGATGACGACCGCGCGGGTCGCCAGCCCGAAGCGCTGCGCCAGCGCGGCGCGGGCCTCGCTCGCGGCGTCGGCGAAGGCGCGCTCGCCGAGCGGGCCGACCACCAGGATCCGATCGCCCTCGACGCCGACCTCCTCGAGCGCGACCGCGGCCTCGTCGTCGATCGTCAGCAGCCGATCGGCGTTGGTCTCGCCCCAGGCCTTGCCCGGATCGAGGTCGCCCACCACCGCGACGACCGGGGCCGGGTTGGTCGCCTGATCGCGCGCGATGGTCAGCGCCGCGGTCGCGAACGGATCGAACGCCAGCGCGACGTCGGGCGGGTTGGCGTCGATCTCCTTGCGCAGGCGGCGCTCGGCCGACTCGCCCATCAGCGCGCGCCGCACCCGATCGGGCAGCCCGCCGCCACCGCCGATCGGCCCGAGATCGATCGCGCGCACCCGCATGCCCGCGGCCTCGCACGCGGCGAGCACGGGCACCACCGCCGCCGACTCCGACGAGCCGCTGGTGACGACGAGGACGTGGGGCGCGGACGCGGTCACGCCACGTTCTCCGGACAGCGCCCCGCCAGCACCTCACGCACCGCGGTCATGCACAGCTCGGCCATTCGCACGCGAACCGTAGTCGTAGCGGATCCCAGGTGCGGCGCCAAGACGGTCCGCGGCGCCGCGAGCAGCCGCGGGGCGATCGTGGGCTCGTCCGTGAACACGTCGAGGCCGGCGCCGCCCAGGTGACCGCGCTCCAGCGCCTCGGCCA
>JAYTAJ010000905.1:0-7136 GCA_043737575.1 Myxococcales bacterium
CGCCGCGACCCGACGGATCGAGCGCCGCGAGCACGCCGTCGGCGTGGCGGGCCAGCGCGCCCGCGACGCCGCCGATCGCCTCGAGATCGGCGAGCGTGATCTGCGCGGCGGCGACGTCGCGGCGCTGCCACACCAGCGCCAGCGCCGACTGCAGGAGCGGCAGGCCGCCGCGGCCGCCGCTGCCCGCGACCAGGGCCTCGACCGCGGCCGGATCGATCGCGACGCCCGCGACCTGGGCCGGCCCGACGATCGCCTCGCGGCGGCCGGCCTCGTCGAGCGGGCCGATCAGGTGCAGGCCGCGCGTGACCCAGGCCGCGACGCCGGGGATCTCGGCGAGGCGAGTGACGAAGTCGCCGCGGACCGCGGCCACCACCCGCAGGCCGGGATCGCGGGCGAAGGCGGCGGTGAGCTCGTCGGCGAGCTGGGTCGCCTCGGCGCGCCCGGCCAGCGTGATCAGCTCCTCGGCCTGATCGATCAGCACGACCAGGCCGCGCGGCGCCGCGGTCGCGGTGGCGAGGGCCGCGGCCAGCTCGTCGTCGGATGCGCCGAGCGCGTCGAGCACCGCGGCGCGGGGATGCGCGCCCGGCCGCACCGCGATCGTCGTCCATCGCCGATCGCCGCCGAGGCCACCGGCCGCGATCGCCGGCAGCACGCCGGCGCGGCACAACGACGACTTGCCGACGCCCGAGTCGCCGGCGATCACGACGGCCTGCTCGCTGCGCAGCCGATCGACGATCGCGCCGACCTCGGCGCCGCGGCCGAAGAACACGCCGCGGTCGTCGGCGGCGAACGCGGCGAGGCCCCGGTACGGATTGTCGACGCGCGGCGCGGCGGCGCGATCGTCGGCGGTCGCAAGCGCCTGCGCCATCGCGTCGGCGCTGGCCGGCCGCGCCGCCGGATCGCGCGCCAGCGCGCGATCGACGATCGTCGCGAGCGCGGCGTCGACGTCGGGCACCAGGCTCGCCAGCGGCGGCGCGTCGACGGTGGTCGCCGAGGCGCGCAGCTCGTCGAGCTGATCGCCGCGATGCACCGGCCGACCGGTCGCCAGCTCGAACAGCACCGCCGCCAGCGCGTACAGATCGCTGCGCTCGGTCGCGACCTCGCCGCGCCACTGCTCGGGCGCGAGGTAGCGCGGCGTCCCCATCAGCACGCCGGGCCGGGTCAGCGACGGATCCGGCGCGCCCGCCGCCGCGAGCGGCGCCTCGGTGATCGCCCGGCCCGCCGTGATCGCGACGATCGGCCCGCCGCCGTCGACGGTCGACCCGGTCAGGCGCAGCGGCTCGATCGGCCCCAGCCGCGGCGGCGGCAGCGGCGCGTCGTCGAGCGGCCGCAGCTTCGCCAGCCCGAAGTCGAGCAGCTTGATCGTGCCGTCGTCGGCGAGCATCACGTTGGCGGGCTTCAGATCGCGGTGCAAGACGCCGCGCCGATGCGCCGCCGCCAGCCCGCGCGCCATGCCGACGCCGATGCGCCGGACCTCGGCCGCGGCCAGCGGCGTCGCCAGCCGATCGAGGCTCTGACCGCGCACCAGCTCCTGCACCAGGAACGGCCGGCCGTCGCGGGTCTCGCCCGCGCGGTACACCGCGACGACGTTGGGGTGCGCGAGCCGCGCGATCGCGCGCGCCTCGATCAAGAACCGCTCGCGCGCCGCCACCGTCGGCGCGGGTGTGGCGATCAGCTTGATCGCGACCGGCCGGTCGAGCACCGTGTCGTGGCCGAGGAACACCAGCCCCATGCCGCCGTGGCCGAGCGGGCGCACGATGCGGTACTCGCCGAGGTCGCCGTCGTCGATCACGTCGCGGGCGGCGCCCACTCGCTGGCCTGGATCGCGAAGCGCTTGAGCTTCGTCACGAACGTGCGCAGCGGCATCTGGATCAGCACCGCGGCCTTGTTGCGCACGCCGTCGCACGCCGCCAGCGCTTGCACCATGCGCGCGCGCTCGAGCTCGCGGACCTCGTCGTCGATCGGCCGGAACCCGGTCGGCCCCCGCGGCACCGACGGCGACGGCGTCGGCACCGGCTCGCTGTCGGGCGTGGCGGTGCCGACCCCCGCGGCGACGTCCTCGGGCAGGTGCCACGGCTCGAGCACGTCGGCGTCGATCGACGCCGCGGCCGCGTAGTCCATCGCGTTCTTCAGCTCGCGCACGTTGCCCGGCCAGCGGTGCGCGTACAGCGCCCGCACGACCTCGGTCGACATCGGCACCGGCTCGCGGTGCAGCCGCGCGAACGCCGCGCTCAGCAGGTGCTCGGCGAGGATCACCAGCTCGCGGTGGCGATCGCGCAGCGGCGGCACCATCACCCGCGCCGCGTTGAGCCGGAACAGCAGATCTTGCCGGAACCGCCCGGCCGCGACCTCGAGGCCGAGATCTCGATGGGTCGCCGCGACCAGGCGGATGTCGATCGATCGCTCGCGGACGTCGCCGAGCCGCGTGATCTTGCCGGCCTCGAGGGCGCGTAGCAGCTTGGCCTGGATGCTCGGCGACAGATCGGCGATCTCGTCGAGGAACACGGTGCCGCCCGACGCCGACTCGAGCAGCCCGGCCCGCTGGGTCGCGCCCGTGAACGCGCCGCGCTCGTGGCCGAACAGCTCGCTCTCGGCGAGGCTGTCGGGCAGCGCCGCGCAGTTGATCGACACCAGCGGCCCGAGGGTCCGCGCCGAGAAGTGGTGCAGCGCCGCCGCCGCCAGCTCCTTGCCCGCGCCGGTCTCGCCGTGGATCAAGACCGGCAGATCGCTCCGGGCCAGGCGACGGATCAGCTCGTACAGGCGCCGCATCGCCGGATCGGCGACCACCAGCGAGTGACCGCCGAGATCGAGCCGCGTGACGTCGCTCTGCGCCGCGGTCACCGCGCCCAGCGCCGCCAGCCCGGCGGCGCCGCGGGCCGCGCCGAGCAGCGTGTCGAGATCGCAGCCGTCGTGGGGCGCGCCCGCCACGCCCGCGCGCGCGGCGCCGAGCCCGGTGAGGATCGCCGCGGCGGTGGTGGCGACCGCCGCCTGCGCCAGCTCGGGCAGCACGATCACCAGCTCGCGATCGTCGAGCAGCGCCGCGGCGTCGATCGGCCGCAGGTGCGGACCGAGCCCGGCCGCGAGCCGGCCGCGATCGAACCCGGCGTCGTGGCGCAGCACCACCACGCCGAGCGGCCGGCCGTAGCGCAGCGTGCGATCGAGCTCGATCTCGAGCCGCGCCGCCAGCTCGGCGCCGTCGATCACGGTCCGCACCGACGGCGCCCGCGCCGCGCGATGCACCACCAGCACCGCGCCGCCGAGGGTGACCACGTCGCCCGACAACAGCCGACGCGGCCGGGTCAGGCGCTCGCCGTTGACGACGGTGCCGTGACGGCTGTCGAGATCGGTCACGCGCACGCCGTCGCCGATCGCCGCGATCACCGCGTGACGGCGCGACACCTGGGCATCGGCGAGGCGGACCTCGCACTCGGCGTCGCGGCCGATCACCAGCTCGCCGTTCGCCGGCAGCGGGATCGTGTGCGAGCTGCCGTCCTCGATGCACAGGAGATAGCCGTGGCCGCCGAGCTCGGGCGCGGCCGGCCCGAGGTGCGTCATCGTCGCGGGCGAGGGAGATGGTGAGGGAGTCGGGTCGGACGGCACGGTGCCGCCGCAGTCTAGCAATCCCTGTGCTAGTTTTTGCCACCCATGCGTATCGCGATCCTGTCGCTCCTGTTCGTCCTCGTCGCGTGCTCGAAGAAAGACGCCGCGAAGAACGAGCCTGCCAAGACTGAACCGACCAAGCCCGCTCCGGCCGCGGTGGTGGCGAAGCCGGTCGAGCCGCCGCCGGTCGTCGCCGCGGCGCCGACGTCGCCCGTGCTCGGCAAGCCGGCGCCCGACTTCACCCTCGAGGCGATCGACGGCACCAAGGTCTCGCTCGCGTCGTTCAAGGGCAAGGTCGTCGTGCTCGAGTGGTTCAACCCCGGCTGTCCCTTCGTGCAGAAGGCGCACACCAAGGGCTCGCTCATCGACACCGCGAAGAAGCACACCGACGCTGGCGTGGTGTGGCTCGCCGTCAACTCCGGCGCCGAGGGCAAGCAGGGCAATCCGATCCCCGAGAACCAGGAGGCGGCGAAGACCTGGTCCTTGACGCACCCGATCTTGCGCGACGTCGACGGCGCGATCGGCAAGGCCTACGGCGCGACCAACACGCCCAACCTGTTCGTCATCGACGCCGCGGGCACGGTCGTGTACGCGGGCGCGATCGACAACTCGCCCGACGCCGAGCGCGGCGCGCCGACCGGTGGCGCGCTGGTGAACTACATCGACGCGGCGCTCGGCGATCTCGCCGCGGGTCGCCCGGTCGCCACCCCGATCACCAAGCCGTACGGATGCTCGGTCAAGTACGCGTCCTGATCGTCGGCGCGCTGGCGCTGGCGGGCTGCAAGAGCGATGCGTCGACCGAGGCCGCACCGGGCGCGGCTCGCACCGCCGCGCGCGATCCGCTGCTCGACGTCGCCCTGCCGACCGGCGCCGCGCGGGTCGAGGGCAAGAACTTCCACGTCGACGCCGCCGCGCTGCCCGGCTGCGCCGCGGGCGCGGTGTGCACCGCCGTCGCCGACCTGACCGCGCTCAACGCCTTCAAGGTCAATCGCGACTATCCGTACAAGTTCGTCGCCGACGCCGCGGTCGCGAAGGACGGCACCGCGCTCGACGGCGCCGCGACCTTCGCGCCGACCGGCGTCCACACCGGCCGGCTGATCATCAAGTTCCGCCGCGCCAGCGCCGCGCCGACCCAGGTCGCGGGCACGTTCAAGCTCAGCGTGTGCAGCGCCGACGTCTGTCAGATCGAGGCGGCCACGCTCGCGATCGCCGTGCCCTGAGCTACGGCTCGACCTCGCAGCGGAACTCGACCGTCGTGCCGAGCGGCGCGGGGTTGCCGCCGCGATCGATCTCGAAGCCGAGGCCGCCCGGGGTCGATGCACACACGGCCGGCTGCGACGTGATGCGCCAGCACGGCGGCGCGCCCGCGCCGCACGCGGGCAGCGGCATCGGGTTGGTCGGCACGCCGTTGACGTCGAGGTACTGCGTGACCTCGCACCGCGGCTGCAGGCCTGGCTGCGGCTCGGTGTCGATCAGCACTTCGTCGACGCACGGGTTGCCGATCACCTCGTAGATCTGGGCGGCGATCTCGGTGAGCGCGCCGCTCAGGTTGTCGTTGCAGATCGTCGCGGTGTGGTTGCGCGCGGGAAACCCGTCGAGGAAGGTCTGCAGGCGGATGGCGGGCACCGCGGTGCCTGCCGCCGACTGACACGACGGGCCGAGGTACGGTCGAGTGGCGTCGTCGGGATCGGGCACGACCGTGGCGGTGCCGGCCTCGTCGACGTCGCCGATGATGCCCGCCACGATCACGTCGCGCGGGTTGGCCTTGAGCGAGCGCAGGTAGTCGACGTACGGCGCGACGTCGCGGACGTACGTCGAGCCGACCCGCGGCGCGCAGCCGGTGCGCGGGCCGAACGAGCGTGGGTTGGGGTCGTTGTCGCATTCGACGCCGAACTCGAAGCAGCGGAACGACGTGCGCGGCCCCAGCGGCGAGGTGACCGTGCCGGTCGGATCGCCGAACAATCCGCCGCCAGGTGTCGCCGAGCAGTCGTCCTCCTCGCTGACGATCACCACCGCGAGACGCGCCGACGCGCGGAGGAAGCCAGGGTTGCGTCCGGACGACAGCGCGCGGAAGAGCGACTCGAGGGGCTGCTCGAAGCCGCAGCCCGTGGTGCCGAGCTGCGCCATGCACGAGAACAGCGTCGCCAGATCGCCCGTGTAGTTCCGGATGCGGGTGCCATCGGGCTGCTTCACGTCGGCGATGAACTGACCCGCGAGCCCGGTGCAGCCGTTGGTCAGGAGGTTGCCGTCGTCGCCGTTCGGCCGCGCCGCCGAGCTGCAACCGCCGACGTTGACGCCGCCGCTGCCGACGTTGGTCGAGATGACGCCGACGTGGACGTCGGGCAGTCCGCCCGCGACCTGGTTCAGCGTGTTGAGGAACTGCGGAAAGCTGGAGCCCAGCGCCACCTGCTCCTCCGCCATCGCCGCCGAGTTGTCGATGACGAACAGGACGTCGAGATCGCGGTTCAGGTTGGCGGGGAGGACCGCGACCGTGGTGAGGCCGCCGCCGTCGGCCGCCGCGTCGGTCGCCGCGTCGGTCGGCGCATCGATCGCGGCGTCGACCGCGGCGTCGTGGCTCGGGTTGCTGGGATCGCTGCATGCGATCAGCGTGGCAGTGGCGAGGAACGCGGCGAGAGAGCGCATGTCGCATCATCCACGAAACTGACCCGCTGCGAAGCGAGCGTCGTCACAACGTCTGGCAGTGGCAGCCCTGACAGGCTTCTGTCAGGATTGCGGTCCATGAACCGCCGCTCCCGTCTGTTCGCGCTCGCCGAGGCGCTGCGCGCCCGTCGCACCGGCGTCACCGCCGAGCAGCTCGCCGATCGGTTCGGCGTGACGGTGCGGACGATGTACCGCGACCTCGCGACCTTGCAGGACGCCGGGCTGCCGCTGCGCGCCGACCGCGGCCGCGGCGGCGGCTACGCCCTCGACAAGAGCTACCAGCTGCCGCCGATCAACCTCACCGCGCGCGAGGCCGCGATCCTGTGCGCGCTCGGCCGCATGGCCAGCGAGCAGCGGTTGATGCCGTTCACCGAGACCCTGCAGTCGGGGCTCGACAAGCTGCGCGGCGCGCTGTCGACCTCGGCCCAGCGCGAGCTGCTCACGCTGCTCGATCAGCTGCAGATCGTCGGGGTCCCGGCGCTGCCGATCGCGCCCGGGGTCCGGCGCGCGATCGAGGTCGCGTGGTTCGAAGATCGCGCGCTGCGGATCGAGTACGCGAAGAACGTCTATCGCACCACGCCGCGCCTGATCCGGATCCGCAGCCTGGTGTTCGACCGCCAGGTGACGCTGCTCAACTGCGTCGATCTCGAGCTGGGCGAAGATCGCCAGTTCCGGCTCGACAAGATCACCAAGGCGACCGTGCTCGAGCCCGGCACGATGCCCGCGGCGTAGCCGGCGCTACGGCGCGATCCAGCGGACCAGGGTCGCGTCGGTGGCGACGCTGGCGATCGCCACGCCGTCCGAAACCCGGACGAAGCTGATCGTCGCCGCGGCCCGGGCCTTGGGATCGGCGTGGCGGATCACCGCGAGGTGGG
>JAYTAJ010000906.1:0-7134 GCA_043737575.1 Myxococcales bacterium
GGGCGTCCGATCGCCGCGGCGACTCGCGGTCGACGCTGATGCGCGTGCTGTCGTGGGCGACCGGCCACTTCGAGCTGGCCGCCAGCAGCGACGACGGGCCGCGCGAGCTCGAGGACTCGGTGACCCACCTGCTGCTCGAGCACGCGCGCGTGAGCGATGAGCGGCGCGCGCGCGGCTGAGCGGGGGAAACGCGGGCGCGGCGCGAGCGGCGGGCGCGGCGCGGCGCGGCGCGACGCGGCGCGAGCACGATGGGGTCCACGGCGGGGCCTGTCACGTGGGGCGACGCCCTCTGTGGCCTCGCTCGGACACACAGAGTCGCGCAGCCATTCCTCGGGGCTCAGTGCCTCCGCCCGTGGGAGCCGGCGTCGATCGCTTGGGCGCTCCACTCGCTTGGCCCCAGAGGGGTCGACCCCACGCGCCACCCCCCGTGTCCCCCATCGTGCACCGCGCGAGCGGCGCGACGATGCGGGTGGTCAGGCCTCGGTGGCGGCGAGCGGGAGGCGGGCGAGGACGCGTTCGACGGTCGATCGATCGGTGGCGCTCGCGAGCTCGATCGCGAGGTCTCGCAGCTGGTCCGGATCGGCACACGCGACGACGCGGCGCCGCGGATCGTCGGGGATCGCGCCGTGGCGATCGGCGAGGGCGAGCAGGAGGTCGCGGGCACCGGAGAGCTGGCCCTCTTGGCGACCCTCTTGGCGACCGGCGTCGAGGCCCTCGCCGAAGTAGCGGCGCGCGAACTCGCTCTGATACTCGTACTTCCCAGGCTCCATCTGGTCCTCCAAGGCGCAGCGCGCTGAGTCGGTCAGCGTGACACAGATGAGATCATAGCAAATCTTGGCGAGGCGCTTGGACAGGTGGCTCAGCGCCGCGAGGGCGGCGAGGGTGGCCGGCGTTCCGTCCGCCTCGTTGCCGTGAATGAGGCCCGAGAGCACCGCGAGCTCGGGATCATCCTGCACGCGATCGATCGCGACCCGCGGGACGTCGTCGGGGCCGATGACGAGCGGGATGAACGGTGAGCCGAGCTGCAGCGACAGGATGGGTTTGGCGGCCCAGCGGGCGGTCGCCTGGTCGGTCGCGACGACGATGAGGCAGGTCTGGCAGCGCAGGCGCGCGTGCAGGGCCGCCACGTAGCTCGGCCACGAGCGTCGCTTGGCGTCGTCACGCGCCCGCTGGATCTCGACGACGACGCCCATCACCGGCTGGTGCTCGGCGCCGCCGCGCAGGTACACCACCAGATCGGCGCGCCACTCGACGGGCACCACGTCCGTGAAGTCGGCGTCAGCGACCTCGGCGGTCGCGAACGCGGGCACCGCCACGCCGAGCGGGTCGCGCAGGAGCGTCGCCACCAGCGCGGGCTCCTCGCGCAGCATCTTCGGCGAGCCGATCGCCGAGGACGTTTCCACGTCGTTCGTCGTTAGTCACCGTCGACACTCTCGAGCATGCTGCGCAACGCAGCATGCCCGAGAGTAGGCTGTGGACCTCGAAGATCGCGGCTGGTAGGGTGAGGGCGTGACGATGTCGAACGTGATCAGCATCTACGGCGGCCGGGATACGCGCGAGCTGCCGTATTACTCGCAGACGGATGCCGCGGACATCCTGAGCGTGCCGCGTTCGACGCTGCGCGCGTGGTGCGGGAACAAGACGTACCAGCTCGTCGATGGCGAGCGGCGATTGATGAAGCCGGTGTTTCAGTCGGACCCGAAGACGAAGCGTCTTACGTTCAACAACTTGATCGAGGCGTACGTCCTTTCGTCGCTAACCAGGACGTTTCTGATCCCGCTTCCGGATCTGCGCGCTGCTCTCGATAGACTCTCCACGGATCGCCCGCTGCTCGATCATGTCTTCTACGCGTGCCCCGGCCAGATCTTTATCGAGGCGGCCGACAAGATCCTGATCGACATCCACCGCTCGCCGGGCCAGGTCGCGATCGGCGAGGTCGTCCGATCGACCATCGAGCGAATCGAATTCGACGCGTCGAAGCGCCCAGAGCGGCTCCACCCGTGGCGCGCGAGCGTCACCGAGCGGGCGGTGGTCTCGGTCGATCCGTCGCGGGCCTTTGGTCAGCCGACCGTCATCGGCCGTGGCCTCAAGGTTGACGTCATCGTCAACCTCAAGCGCGGCGGTGAGAGCGAAGAGGACATCGCGCGGAACTACGACCTGGACGTTGCACTTGTGTTGGACGTGTTGAAGTGGGGCGAGCGTGGCGCAGCAAGAGCCGCCTGAGCCGACGTACTTTCTCGACGAGAACGCAGAGTCACGTGAGGTAGCGCGACTCCTCGGGGCCGCGGGGCTGAAGTGCATCCGCCTCTCCGATGCCGGCCCCGGCTTCTACAAGAGCATGAAGGACACCGAGTGGATCCCGATGGTGGCCGCGCGCGGATGGTGGGGCGTCACGCTCGACGGTCGGATCCTCAAGAACGTTGTCGAGAGAGCGGTTCTGCTTGGGACGACCGCAGTGCATATCTACATCAAGGCTCAGTCGATCCCTAGCGGCCCGACCGCGGCTGCGCTGATCACCGCGTGCCAGCAGCATCAGCTCAAAGAGAAGGTCTTTGCGCGTGACCGACCAACGATCGTGCGCATCAAGTTGAACGGTGAGTTCACGTTCGACGATGATCGTTCGCCACCGGCGCCTCGGCGTCCTCGTCGCCCGCCTGCCTAGCGTTTGCTGACGATCGACGCCCGCACCGCCGCGTCGCGCCGCTCGGGTGCGCGACCTCGAACACCTGCACCGAGCCGGACCACACCGTCTCGCCCTTGAAGGTCTCGTTCACGTCGACCGACTCCAATCACGTCGACTCGACGCCGTGCATGTGGCGGATCGCGTCTCGCAGCGCTTCGACTCCAGCGGGGCCCATGGGCATGAGGGTAACGTGGTCACGGGGCTGACGTTGGCGTGGCGATCGTTGAGCGAGAATCAAATCAGGACACTACCCCACGTCGTCCGGATGTCGGACAGCGCGCCCCGGAAACCGGACGCCCGCTCCGGCCGAGCTGATGCCAATCCGATCAGGCGCCCACGACTCGGCCGCTTTTCTGTTATCCTGCATCGATGAGGTCGCGCGCGTATGCGCTGCTCCTGCTCACACTCGTGATCGCGGCTTGCGGCGAACGCGAGGACGCGACTGTGATCGACGCGACTGTGATCGACGGGCGCAGTCTCGACGCAGGCCCCGCGTCGTGGGACATGTGTACCGACATCGCTGGAGCGCCACTGCTCCCCCAGCGCATCGGGACCGGCCCCGCGCCCAGCCGCACAGGCGGCGTGATCATCGATGGCACTTATCTACTGACCGACTACGCAGTGTACGGGGACACCGAGCTCACCGCCGAGCGGGTAGGCGCCCGGCGCCGATTTGCCGCGTCGGCCTTTCAGCTCGCGACGCTGAGCGGTGTGTCTTCCGGTACGTTCACGATCTCGACGAATCGAATCAGCTTCACGTCCAACTGCCGGTGCTGGGACTATGCGGAATGCCAAACCAGTGAATTCGTAAATGCGAATCTCTACTCGGCGAGCCCCGACGTCGTGAACATCTTCGCCGAGACCTCCAATGGCGGGACGGCGGTCGCAACGTTCACGCGCGAGTGACCGCGTCGCGGAAGCAGCCGAGCAGGTCGCGGAAGTCGTGGTGGCGGCGCATCCGCCCACAGGAGGCTGCCATGGCCTACAGCATCGAGCGCGCGAACCTGATCGCGCAGCAGCTCGCGGTGTTCTCGTCCGCGTACGCGCATCACCTGCGCGGCCACTTCGCGAACCTCGACTTCTGGATCGGCGAGGCGACCCTCGCGATGGGCGTCCTCGACGAGTATCCGCAGCGGTTCGCGGCGATGCGCGACGCGCAGGCGGAGTGGGTGCGCGCCCACGACACGGTGGTCGGGACCTACTGCCCGCATTGCGGCGGCCGCTGCGAGCTCGGCCCGAAGATGAAGCCGCCGGATCCGCCGATCGCGATCGCGCCCCAGGCCTTCGAGGCCGCGCGACGTCGGTTGCGCGACGCGGCGTATCAGTTCTTGCTGCGCGGTCACCGCGCCGGGCTGCTCGACGAGGGCGCGCTCCGGGAGCACTGCGGGCGGGTCGGGACCGGCGTCGACCAGGCCGATCTCGATCGGTGATCCGCCCGTCGCCTCGCGACTACTCGGCGTCGTCGGCGCGGTGGTCGATGCCGAGGGCGCGCATCTTCTTGTAGAGGTGCGAGCGCTCGAGCTGGAGCTCCTTGGCGGTGTTGGAGACGTGGTGATCGTGGGTGTCGAGGGCGGCGAGGATGATCTCGCGCTCGGCGGCGGCGACGAGATCCTTGAACGGCACGCCGCGCTGGTAGGAGCCCTTGACGGCCTGGACACCGGGCAGGGCGTCGCGGACGTCGGTGTCGGCGATGAGGTCGGTGTCGCCGGTCAGGATCACCATGCGCTCGACGACGTTCTTCAGCTCGCGGACGTTGCCGGGCCAGTGGTGCTGCATCATCAGGGTGACGGCGGCGGGGGTCATGCGCTTGACCCGGCGATCGTCGCGGGCGCAGGTGATGTGCAGGAAATGCTCGATCAGCGCGGGCACGTCGTCCTTGCGGGCGCGCAGGGGCGGCATCTCGATCGGCACGACGGCGAGGCGGTAGTAGAGATCCTCGCGGAAGCGGGCGGCGCCGATCTCGGCCTGGAGATCCTTGTTGGTCGCGGCGATGACGCGGACGTCGACCTTGATGGTCTCGGTGCCGCCGACCCGCTCGAGCTCGTCCTCTTGCAGCACCCGCAGCACCTTGGCCTGGGCGCTGGGGTTCATGTCGCCGATCTCGTCGAGAAACAGGGTGCCGCCGTCGGCCTGCTCGAACTTGCCGCGGCGATCCTTGGTCGCGCCGGTGAACGCGCCCTTCTCGTGGCCAAACAGCTCGCTCTCGATCAGCTCCGACGGGATCGCGGCGCAGTTGACCTTGACGAACGGCCCCTTGGCCCGCCGCGATCGATCGTGGACGGCGCGCGCGACCAGCTCCTTGCCGGTGCCGTTCTCGCCGGTGATGAGGACCCGGCCCGACGACGGCGCGGTCTTCGCGAGCTTGTCGAGGATGGCCTTCATGACCGCGCTCTTGCCGATCATCGAGTGCTCGGCGTCGGCGTGGGCGCGCAGCCGCGCGTTCTCGCGCGACAGCCGGCCGAACTCGAGCGCGTTCTGCACGGTGAGCAAGAGCTTGTCGCCGTACAGCGGCTTCTCGATGAAGTCGTGCGCGCCGAGCTTGGTCGCCTGCACCGCGGTCTCGACGGTGGCGTTGCCCGACATCATGATGACCATCACCTCGGGATGCGCGGCGCGGATGCGCGGCAGGATCTCGAGGCCGCCCTCGCCGGGCATCATCACGTCGAGCAGCACCAGGTCGACGTCGCGCTCGCCGAGCTTGCCGAGCCCGACCGCCCCCGAGCTCGCGACCTCGACGGTGAAGCCCTCGATCTCGAGCGACCGTCGCACCGTGGTGAGGATGTTCGGCTCGTCGTCGACGACCAGGATCGTGGACCGGGGCATGCGGGCCGCGAACGTACCACCGATGCGAGGCGGCGGAGATTTGACTCCTGGGTGCCATGCCCGTAGGTTCCAGCCATGCGTGGTCTCCGGTTGTCGCTCGCGGTCCTCGTGGTGTGCCTCGCGGTCGTCGGGTTGGTGGCGAGCTGCAAGGGCAAACCGAAGAGCCCGGCCTGCGACTCGACCGAGGACTGCAAGGACGGCCTGGCCTGCGTCAACAAGCAGTGCGTGCAGTGCGCCAAGGACGCCGACTGCGGCGACGGCCAGACCTGCGAGAGCGGCGCATGCAAGGCGAAGCCGGAGTGCGAGAAGGATCTCGACTGCCCCGACGGCGGCGTGTGCCAGGCCGGCGCGTGCAAGCCGTGTCAGTCCGACAGCGAGTGCGGTGTCGGTGGCTCCTGCAAGGCCGGCGCGTGCGAGCGCGCCAAGCCGTGCAAGCTCGACGACGACTGCGCCGACGACGAGGACTGCATCGACGGCCTGTGCCAGAAGCCGTGGCAGACCCCGCCGACCGCCGACGCCTGCGCGCTGGCGACGGTGTACTTCGCCTACGACGACTCGTCGATCGCGGCCAGCGAGCGCGATCGGCTCGACGCCAACACCGCGTGCATGGGCAAGTCGCCGCAGCGCGCGGTCTACGTCATGGGCCACACCGACGGCGCGGGCACCGACGAGTACAACATCGCGCTGTCCGAGCGCCGGGCCCAGACCGTCGCCGACTATCTGGCGCGCCTCGGCGTCGACCCGGCCAAGCTCCAGGTCGTGCCGAAGGGCGAGACCGAGCCGAGCGGCCAGGGCGAGGACAAGGATCGCCGCGTCGAGTTCCAGTGGAAGTGAGGCCTGGTATGAAGTCGATCCTCCTCGTCGCCGTCCTCGCGTCCGCGCCCGGTTGCTTCTGGGCCACGACCAAGAGCGAGGGCAACTCGCTGCGCAGCCAGGTGAAGGTCCTGAACGAGCGCGTGACCGTCAAGGAGAACGATCTGACCGGCAAGATCGACGAGCTGAAGAAGGTGCTCGACGAGTCGGCCAAGCTGCTCAAGCGCAACAGCGCCGATCTCGGCGCCGACGTCGACGCGCTCCGCAACGACATCCGGATCTCGACCGGGCTGGTGTCGGCGGCGAAGAACATGATGGACGAGCTGAAGGTCGAGATCGACAAGCACCGGGCCGCCAACGACGAGCGCCTGACCGCGCTCGAGGCGCGCCTGACCTTCCTCGAGGGTGGTGGCCGCGCGGGCGCGACGACCGCGCTGCCCGCCGGGACCAACGCCGACGAGCTGTGGACCCAGGGCACCGAGGCGTTCAAGGCCAGCAAGTGGGACGAGGCGCGCGAGGCGTACAAGAAGCTCGCGGTCGGGTTCCCGGCCCACGATCGCGCCGACGACGCGCAGTACTTCCGCGGTGAGTCGTACTTCCAGCAGGCCGACTGGGACTCGTCGATCCGCGAGTTCCAGAAGGTCTACGACAAGTTCCCCGCGAGCACGCTGGCCGACGACGCGCTGTTCCGCGCCGCCGAGTCAGCGGCGAAGCTGAAGAACTGCACCGAGGCGCGGGCGTACCTCGGGCTGATGAAGCAGAAGTACGCGTCGTCGAACCTGCTGAAGAAGTCCGAGACGATGGACAAGGATCTG
>JAYTAJ010000907.1:0-3125 GCA_043737575.1 Myxococcales bacterium
CTCTGAGCCAGGATCAAACTCTCCATGTAAAACATGTTCGCTTCCGACAACTTGCGCTGTCGAAAGTGAGCCTGACCTGATGCTCTCCGGTCGGTCGACACCTCCCCTTGCGGTTCAGTGCCAAGTACTCCCGGTTGGAATCAGGAAAGTTACCGTATCATCCGGTCCAGCTCACGCTGGTCCGGTTTGTTGCCGCGCCCTGCGTCGGTCGTCCGAAGACTTCCGTCGCGAGCGCAGCGAACCTCAACGCTTCTCCATCCGCTATTCAGTTTTCAGAGACCGAATCCGTATCCACCTCGGCGCGTCCCGTGTGGGTCGTCGTCGAGGGAGCTGCTTATACTCGCCGACCCCTGGGGCGTCAACATCGAACGCGTTTTTTCGAGCAACTCCCTGTCGGCGCCCGCAACCGGCTGACTTCATTGCGGTAATTCGCAGCGGGATCTCCTGAAAAGCCGAGTGATTTCGCCTAACCTCGGCGCGTGCTGGAACGGATCGGCAACTGCCGCATCGTGGAGGAGGTCGCTTCGGGCGGCATGGCGGTGGTGTACCGGGCGATCCAGGACTCCCTGGGCCGCACGGTCGCGATCAAGGCCCTCAAATCGACCGCCGCCATCGAGGAGCACATCGCGACGCGGTTCGAACGCGAGGCCAAGAGCCTCGCGAACCTGCAGCACGAGAACATCATCAGCGTCTACGACTTCCATCGCGAGCACGGCTCGCTGTTCATCGTGATGGAGTACGTGTCGGGGATCGATCTCTACGATCTGCTCGAGCGATCAGGTCGCGTCCCGTTCGACGTCGCGGCGATCATCGCGCTGCAGGTCGCGCGCGCCCTCGACTACATCCACTACCGCGGCATCGTCCACCGCGACATCAAGCCAGCGAACATCATGCTGGCGCGCCAGGGCGGCGTGAAGCTGATGGACTTCGGCATCGCTCGCGACAAGTCGTTCGAGGATCTCACCGAGGCAGGCACGGGCATCGGCACGCCCGCGTACATGTCGCCCGAGCAGATCCTCGGCGACAAGCTCGACGCCCGCTCCGATCTGTTCTCGCTCGGCATCGTGCTCTACCAGATGCTCACGGGCGGCAAGCCGTTCGTCGAGGACGAGCAGCGGTCGGTGATGCACAAGATCCGCCTCGAGCGCCACCCGAAGGTGCGCAAGCTCAACCCCGACATCCCGCGCGAGCTCGAGCGCATCGTCGACAAGTGCCTCGAGAAGCAGCCGCGCGATCGCTGGCGCTCGGCGCAGCAGGTGGTGATGGCCCTCGAGCGCTTCCTCGCGAAGTACGTCGAGGTCAACTACCACGCGCGGCTGGTGATGTTCCTGAAGAGCCAGGGGCTGATCACGCAGCTCGAGGCCGACGAGTACGTCAGTCCGCTGGTCGGGGTGCCGGGTCAGGCCGCGGCGGGGCAACCGAACCTGCAGGCCCGCGTCACCGCGCGGCGCGGCGCGGTCGTGCAGGGCACGATCCTCGGCGTGCTGCTGTTGATGATCAGCCTCATCCACGTCGCGCCGCTCGGCGAGGCGGCGGCGCCGCAGGCGGTGACGGCGCAGGCGCAGACCGGCTACCTGCGCGTGCTCGCGTACCCGTGGGCGGAGGTCACGCTCGACGGCAAGGCGGTGGGGCCGACGCCGCTGGCGCGGCCGTTCGAGCTGCGCGAGGGCAGCCACACGCTGCGGCTCGAGCATCCGTGGTACCAGCCGATCGAGCGCACGATCGAGGTGCCGACCGGCGGCGCCGAGCGACCGACCGAGCTGCGGGTCGACTTCGAGAGCGAAGGCACGCTGCGCGCCGACAAGACCCGTCCGACGGAGGCCCCATGAAGCGCGCCGTGCTGACGATGATCGCGGTCGCGCTGCTGGCCGGGCGCGCCGACGCCGATCACGACTTCGTGACGTACAAGGTGCGGCCGGGCGACACGCTCGCGCTGCTCGCCGCCGAGTACTACGGCGATCGCAACCACGCGGTCTTCATCATGGTCGCGAACAAGCTGCAACACCCGCGGCCGCTCAAGCCCGGCGAGCGCCTGCGGGTCCCGGTGTCGCGCGAGATCACCGCGGCGGTCGGCGACAGCTTCGACGGACTGGCGCAGGTGTACCTCGGCGACAAGCGCCGCGGCGCGTCGCTCGCCGAGTTCAACGGCCTCGATCCCGGGGCCAGCCTCGCCGCGGGCAAGACGCTGACGGTGCCGTTCCACGTCGTCCACACCGCGGCGGGTGACGAGAGCCTCGCGAGCATCGCGGCGGCGTACTTCGGCGATCAGAAGAACGCGGCGCTGCTGCGCGCCTACAACTTCCTCGAGCGCGACACCGTGTCGGCGGGTCAGTCGATCGTCATCCCGATCAACCACGTCAAGGTGCGGGCGTCGGCGATGCCGCCGATCGACGCCGAGTCGAAGGCGCGCACCGAGAAGCGCCGCCAGATGATCGAGATCGCGACGCGGGCGCTGCCGCGGGCGCAAGAGGCGTGGCGGACCTCGGCGTACGCCGACGTCAAGCGCGAGCTGATCGCGGTCGATCTCGATTTTCTCGACGGCGATCGCGCGGGACAGCTGAGTCAGCTGCTGGGCGCGGCCTACGTCGCGCAGGGCGACGAGGTGTCGGCGCGGGCGGCGTTCCAGCGCGCGATCGAACGCGCCCCGAAGCTCACGATGTCGCGCTACCGCTACTCGCCGCGGATCGCCGAGGTCTGGACCAAGGCGGGCGGCGTGATCGACGCGGGTGAGTAGGCGCGGCGCGCTGGCGGCGGCGGTGGTCGCGGCCTGCGGCAGCGGCGGTGATCGGCCACGCGCGGGCGCGGGGCGCGCGGCGGCCGCGGCGGTGGCGGCGGCGGTCGACACCGCGGCGACGGTCAGCGAGCCGTGGCGCTGCGCCCGGGTCCGCACCGCGATCGGGCCGGCGATCGTCGTCGGGCCGCGGACCTGGCAGCGCGACGGCGCCCGGCTGACCAGCGCCGACGACGCGCTGACGATCGTCGCGGTCGCCGACGCTCGCGGTGCGATCGATCCGCGGGTGCGCGAGCGCGTCCGCGCCACCGCCCCGGCGCTGGTGATCGTCATCGGCGGCATGGGCACCAGCGAGGCCGAGCTGACGGCGACGCTCGGCGCGCTGGTCGATCCA
>JAYTAJ010000908.1:0-7126 GCA_043737575.1 Myxococcales bacterium
AACCACCCCAACATCGTCGCCGTCCACGATCAGGTGTCCGAGGGCGCCGAGAACTACATGATCATGGAGTACGTCGACGGCATCACCGTCGAGCGGCTCTTGATCGAGCGCGGCCGGTTGGCGCTGCGCCCCGCGCTCGGCCTGATCGATCAGCTGTGCGCCGGCCTCGGCTACGCCCACGGCAAGAAGGTCATCCACCGCGACATCAAGCCCGCCAACGTCTTCATCTCGCGCGAGAAGATCGTGAAGCTCGGCGACTTCGGCCTCGCCCGGGTGATGCGCGAGATCGAGATCCGCCAGACCGACGTCCGCGGCACGCCGCTCTACATGGCACCCGAGCAGGTCACCGGCACCAACATCAGCCACCGCTCCGACCTCTACGCGATCGGCTGCACCCTGTTCGAGCTGATCGCCGGCCGACCGCCATTCGTCGACGGCAACATCCTGCACCACCACGTCATGACCGCGCCGCCGGTCCTGTCGTCGCTGGTGCCCGAGGTGCCGGCCGCCCTCGACGCGCTGGTCGCCGCGTGTCTGGTGAAGGACTCGGCCGACCGCATCGAGAGCGCGGGCGCGATCCAGGAACGCGTCCGCGCCATCGCCGCCGCCCTCTAGCCTCTGGATCGCCTCCAGACGATCCGCTACCGTCCGCGCACCATGACTGCTCCGGCCCGGCGTGAAGGCATCGTCAGCGAGATCAACACCCTGCTCGCGCGCGGCACGTTGTTCGAAGGCAAGCTGACCTTCGAGGGCGCGGTCCGCATCGACGGCAAGCTCAAGGGCGAGATCTTCTCCGACGACACGCTGATCATCGGCGAGGGCGCCTACGTCGAGGCCGAGATCGACATCGGCGAGGTCATCATCCAGGGCACGCTGGTCGGCAACGTCCGCGCCAAGCGCGGCATCGAGGTCCTCGCCCCCGGCCGGGTCAAGGGCGACCTCCACACGCCGTCGTTGATGATCGAGAAGGGCGTGCTGTTCGAGGGCCGCTCGTTCATGGAGGGCGCGGTCGGCCAGAAGGTCGTCCCCGCCGCCGCGCCGGCCGCCGCGAAGGACGGCAAGGACGCGCCGAAGGCGATCAAGTAACGCCCCGCGGCTCGCGGTGCGTTGCCGAGAGCATGCGCACCATCGCCATCCTGCTCGCGGTCCTCCTCACCACCATCGGCGTCGCGGGCGCCGATGAGCGGTTCCACTCGGTCCCCGCCGCCAAGGGCCGGTCGCCGCTCGCGCTCAAGGTGGTCGGTTACGACGGCTCGACCAACGGCGAGCTGACGGTCGAGATCAAGAACCCGAGCGCGAAGGCGATGCGGTTCGCCGCCGAGGGCCTGTACTTCGTGCCCGACGGCGACCCCGACCAGGCGCCGCAGCGCCTCGGTGCGGTCGGGCCGCTGCGGATCGCGTCGAGCGAGGACGACGGCGCGCGTCAGGCGTCGCTGGTGATCGAGCCGGGCCAGACGGTGCAGGTCAAGCTCGACGTGTTCTGCATCGACTCGCACCGCGCCAGCCCGTCGTCGAGCAACACCTTCACCCTCGGCAGCAAGCGGTTGCCCAAGCAGCTCGCGAAGACGATCGAGGTCCGCGCCAAGGGCGCCGCCGACGAGGTCGGTGGCTTCGCCGCCCCCGCCGCCAAGAGCGCCATCCAGAGCGAGGTGTGGAAGGCGCGCGACCAGAAGTGGATCGCGATCGACGGCGAGGGCGATCAGGAAGCCGGCAAGTAGCCGGGTGTCGCGCCGCGTCGCGCGAGACGTGACGCGTTCCTGGTCCGATCGTGACGGACTCGTCGGGCGTCGTCGGTCACGGTCACTGATGCAACTTTCACCGCTGTCCGACTACGTGCGTGTGTTGCGTCCGGCCATCGGGCCTGCGGCCTTCGCACCCGCGCGGTCTCGACTGCTGTGGCTGCCGCTCAACCTGACGATCATCGTGCTGGCGATGGTCGCGGTCGCGCAGGGCTGGCTGCCGTGGCCGCTGATCCCGGTCGCGTCGCTGGTGATCGGCGTGGCGTTCTCGGGGCTGACGTTCCTCGGCCACGAGACCCTGCACGGCGGCGTGGTGAAGCATCGCCTCGCCAAGCGCATCGTCGGGTGGATCGGCTTCGCGCCGTTCTTCGTGTCGCCGCGGCTTTGGTGTGTCTGGCACAACCGCGAGCACCACGCCCACACCAACCAGCCCGGCCTCGATCCCGACATGTACCCGAAGCTCGAGACCTACGAGCAGAGCCGGCTGATCCGCCTCATCACCGACGGCTTCTCGCTGGGCGCGCGGCGCTGGACCGGCGTGCTCAGCCTGCTGTTCGGCTTCACCGTGCAGAGCGCGCAGATCTTGTTCGCGGTGCAGCGCTGGGGCTGGATGACGAAGCGCGATCACCGGATCGCGATGGTCGAGAGCGGCCTCGCGGTCGCGATGTGGCTCGGGCTCGCGTTCGTAGTCGGCCCGCTGACGTTCCTGTTCGTGTTCGTGCTGCCCGCGCTGGTCGCCAACGTGATGGTGATGGCGTTCATCCTCACCAACCACGGCCTCAGCCCGCTCACCCCCGACCAGAACGATCCGCTGATCAACTCGCTGTCGGTGACGCTGCCGCGGCCCCTCGAGTGGATGACGCTGGGCTTCGGCTACCACGTCGAGCACCACCTGTTCCCGTCGATGAGCACCCGCCACGCGCCGCAGCTGCGCGCGCTGATCCGTCAGCACTGGCCCGAGCGCTACCAGTCGATGCCGCTGACCTCGGCCCTCGCCGCGCTCCACCGCACCGCCCGCGTCTACCGCGACAACGTCACGCTCACCGATCCCCGCAGCGGCGCCGTTTGGCCCGCCCTCCAACCCCGCGCCCGCTAGCGGCCAGCCGAAACCAAAAACGCCGCCCTTTGCAGAGCGGCATCCTGGTCTGAAACGCTCGGGAGGTTCGAACTACGTAACCCCGTCCGAGCGAGGTACGCCGATGCTCTCGCACCGACGCACCTGGTCTCTAGAAACTAGTAGCGTCCGCCGCCGCCACCACCGCCACCGCCGCGACCGCCGCGGCCACCGCCGCCACCGCCGCCACCGCCGCCACGCGAGGGCCGCTCCTCGGCCTCGTTGACGCGGAGGGGACGACCGTCGACGGTCTTCCCGTTCATCTCGGAGATCGCCTTGGTCGCCTCGGCGGGCGAGCCCATCGTGACGAACGCGAAGCCGCGGGGACGACCGGTGTCGCGATCCATGACGACATGGACGTCGGTGACCTCGCCGATAGCCTGGAAGTGCTCGCGGACGGTGTCGCCAGTGGTGTTGAAGGACAGATTGCCAACGTACAGACGGGTGCTCATGACTCTCTCGTGCTCTCGGCGCGTCGAAAATAATGCGATCAACCGAGGGCGCCGCCGCCCGGAAGATCAGCGAAACATGAATACGTGGGGGTCAGGAACCAGCCGCGGCCGGGTTGCCCGGAGCGCGATTTCCTGAAGAGTTGCCTGAGGCGGGCGACGGGGACGAGCCCTGGCCGCCTGCGTTGGTACCAGAGACCGAGCGCGCGGGAGCGGGCGTCGGGCCCGGCGTCGGGCCAGCGCTATCGTCGGTCGGGACCGCGGTGGTCTCATCATCGGCGACGACCGGGAGGATCGGCGTGCCGTCCGGGTTGAACTGGATCTCGTCGACCGGAGCTCCGACCTCGCCGCTGGCCTTGCGAGCCTCCGCGCGCGCCTGGCGCTCGTCGCGCCGCGACGACCGCTCCTTGACTCGATCCTTCTGATCCATCTCGCGCTGGCGCTTGGCCATCGATGCTTTGCGGTTAGTCGCCATCAATTACTCCCGCACGTTTAGGCGCGTCTGAGGGCACCCGTGTACCACGGAACCGGTCCCCTGCAACGATCATCGCCGGGATTGCGCGATCACTGATCGGTGTAGATGAACCGGTCATCGCCCGTGGTGACGGCGACGATGAGGAGCGTGTCGCCACGGGTCTCGGCGTCGAGGTTCTGCCACGCCTCCATCGCGACCTGCGCGTGCTGTAGATCATAGGCGAGCGCCGCGACCATCTGCTTGGCCCAGCGATCGCCGGGCACCGCGTGCAGGGTCGCGAGGTGGATGTCGTCGAGCTTGCGGTCGAACAGCTCGGTCGCGGCGGCCAGGGTGTAGGGCTCGCGGCCGAACGGGAACCGCACCGCGCGGGTCACGCTGACGCCGACCCGGACGCCGTCGATCTCGACCAGCAGGTCGGCGCGCTTGCTGTCGGGCGTGTCGTACGCGATCTCGGTCTCGGTCTTCACCAGCGTCGCGCCCTCGCAGCGCGCGAGCCACTCGTAGGCGAAGACCTCGGAGTAGAGCGAGCTGCCGCCCGCGTTGCCGTCGAGGATGATCTCGACCCCGCCGGGCGTGAGCAGCGGCCGCTCTGCGGGATCGTCGTAGCGGTTGTCGAAGGTCAGCTCGCCCTGGAACCACAGCGGCTCGGTGCCCGCGAGCTCGGCGGGACCGAGCACGCCGCACTGGCCGGTGATCGCGCCGAACCCGGGCCGCGGGCCGCCGCCGTCGGGCTCGGGACCGTCCTGATCCGGACCGTCGACCGCCGCGGCGTCGAGCAGGTCGGCGGCGTCGACCGCCACCGGATCGGTGCCGCCGCACGCCGCCGCGCCGAGCACCGCGATCGCGACGAGCCAGGGCTGCTGCACGCGCGCCATCGTAGCACTCGCTTTGCGATCCACAGCGGGCCGGGTTCGGCTACGATGGGAGCGATGTCGCGACCGGTCCGGACGGGAGGTCTGGCGCTCCTGGCGCTGGTCGCGTGCGCCGATCCGCCCGAGGTCGACGTCTGCGTCGGCGACAGCCCGGCCGCGGCGCCGACCTACCTCAGCCCGACGCCCGGGCGCAAGGACGTCGCGGTCGGCAACTTCGCGATCGCGACCGCCGGCATGATCGATCCGGACGGCGACGCGCTGAGCGCGACCGAGGCCGAGATCTGGACGATCAACGCCGATGGCTCGCTGCGCGAGCGGCAGTGGTACGCGTCGATCGTCGAGCGGCGGCCGGTGCCGATCGCCTTGCCCGACGGGCTGTACGAGGGCACCGCCGGGTTCCTCGGCGGCCTCGAGCCGTGGCGCGATCACGTCGTGCGGGTGCGCTACGTCACCGAGTCGATCAGCGGCTGCGCCCAGCCCGGCGCGTGGAGCGAGCCGCGGCAGTTCCGCACCGACGATGGCTCGGGCCTGCTGTTCGACGCGACGGTGATCCGCGAGTTCCGGGTCACGCTGCCGCCCGCGAGCTTCGCGGCGATCAACGCCGAGGCGTCGCCGCCCGGCTGCGTCCCCTACGAGCGCAACTACTACACGGGCACGCTCGCGTACGACGGCGTCACGTCGGAGGGCGTCGGCGTGAAGATCAAGGGCGGCTGCGGCTCGTCGCGCGATCTGAGCCAGAAGGCCGGCCTCAAGATCAGCCTCGACTGGGACGACCCCGCGGTGCCCGGCTGCCCCGGCAACCGCCGCATCGGCGGCCTCGACTCGTTCACCGTCAACAACATGGTGCAGGACCCGAGCATGGCCCACGAGCGGATGGCGTACGCGCTGTTCGCCCGCATGGGCGTCGCGGTGCCGCGCGCCGCGCCCGCGCGGGTGTACGTGAACGATCAGTTCTTCGGCTACTACCTGCACCTCGAGACCGTGAACCGCCGCTTCCTCGACCGTCACTTCGGCTCGAACCAGGGGATGCTCTACGAGGGCACGTACTTCTGTCAGCTCGAGCTCGCCAACCTCGCCGACGACGACAGCCGCTGCCTGACCCGTGAGTTCCGCGCCGATCCGTGCGATGGCACACCCGGCCCCGACGCCGATCCGATCGACTACACGCCGCTGCGCACGCTGATCACGCGCCTCGACGCGCTGTCCGACGACGGCTTCTACCCCGCGATCACCGAGATCCTCGACTGGGATCGCTATCTGTCGCTGTGGGCGACCGAGGTGATGCTGTCGCACTGGGACGGCTACAACTACAACATCGTCAACAACTACCGCATCTATCACGACCCCTCGACCGACCTGTGGTCGATGATCCCGAGCGGCCTCGACCAGACCTTCGACTACGACTCGATCACGCCGTTCGGGCCGACCGGCCGGATCGCCCAGCGCTGCCTCGCCAACACCGCGTGCAAGGCGACCTTCGCGGCGCGGCTGGCCCAGGCGGTGACGACGTTCGAGGCGATGAACCTCGAGGCGATGCGCGCCGGCGTCGCGGCCCAGCTCCTGCCGCTGCTCCAGGCCATGCCCGGCCGCGAGTTCGATCAGAACCGCTTCAACAGCGTCCACGGCGACACCGCGAACTACCTGCAGCAGCAGCCCGGCTACGTGCGCGCGCAGCTCGCGGCGCAGGGCTTCTAGCGCCGGTCGCGATCTCGGGCAGACTGATCGCAATGGTTCCGGATGCGCCGCCGCAGCTCCGCATCACGGCGCCTCGCCAGCTGCGGTTGTCGGCGCTCCTCGCGGCGCTGCTCGCCGATGCGCGGCGGCGCCGCGAGCCCGCCGCGGTGGTCGAGCCCGAGCCCGCGCTGCCCGCCGCCGCGGCGACCGTCGCGCTCGGCGATCCGGTGGTGATCGACTCCCGCGACGGCTTGACGATCGGCGAGATGCTCGACGCCACCGCCGCGGCCGGCTTCGGCTTCGTCGTCGCGCTGCTCGCGCTCACCGCGATCCCGTTCGTCGGCCTGTCGACCCCCTTCGGTCTCGCCGTCGCGTTCATCGGCGCGCAGATGTTGATCGGCCGGGCGCGGCCGTGGCTGCCCGCCCGCGTCCGCCGCGTCCATCTGACCGTGCCCGCGATCGATCGCATCGGCCGCTGGCTATCGCGGGCCACGCGGTGGATGACGCATCTGGTGCGGGCGCGGTGGCCGCGGCTGTGCGGCGGCGGTGGTGGCCTCGGCCTGGTCGGGCTCGGCCTCGTCGTGCAGGGGCTCGGGCTCGCGCTGCCGCTGCCCATCCCCGGCTCGAACATGATCTTCCTCGCGCCGATCCTGGTTTACGCGATCGGCCTCCTCGAGGAGGATGGTCTGCTCGTGCTGGTCGGTCACGTCACGACCGTGGTGGATCTCGCGCTCGGCTTCGCGGCGTGGCAGGTGATCGCCGCGGCGGTCGCGCCCGTGCTGCGCTGGTTCGGGTTGTAGCGG
>JAYTAJ010000909.1:0-16333 GCA_043737575.1 Myxococcales bacterium
TTCAACCGGCGCACGACGTCGAGGCCGCTGGTCGGCATGCCGAGATCGATCACCGCGAGGTCGAACGGGATGCGCTCGCCGAGCGCGATCGCGGGGGCGCCGTCCTCGGCCTCGCGGACCTCGAAGCCCTGGCGGACCAGCGAGCTGACCACGGCGCGGCGGATCCGGGGATCGTCGTCGGCGACCAGGACGCGGACGCCGGGCGGGATGGTGGGGATGACCGCGACGGGGCTGGCCGCCGGAGCCTGCCGATCGAGATCGAGCCTGAGCGCGGTAGAGGAGTCGTCGGATCGCACGGTGCCTCGCCTTGCGAGCGTCGTGCCATGCGAGAAGCCCGCGCCACGGGCGCTGGGACGCGATCGTCGGCGGCGGCGTCCGGCGATCAGCGTCAAGCCTGGCGCCGTGGCGATCGCCTCTTCACGGCGACGGCGGACGGCCGAAGCGACACCCAGAGGCCCCGTATGGATCTTGCCGCGCTCCACCCACCGCTCGCGTCGACCTCGACGTTGCCACCGTCGACGGTGTGCGACGTCTTGCTCGACGCCGCGATCTCGTCCGACGTCGACATGATCTGGCTCGAGCCACGGCTCACCACCGCCGAAGATCGCTACGACGTCTCGATGGAGCGGCGCGGCCGCGTCATCGCCACCACGTCGCTCGACGGCTCGCTCGGCGCCGCGGTGGTCGCGCGCCTCGCGATGATCGCCGAGATCGATCTGGTCGGGCGCCGCATCGCCACCGGCCGCGCCGAGGTCCGCAGCCCGACCGCGAGCGCCGAGATCGTCGTGACGACCCGGCCCGGCCGCGCGCTGCGCGGCGAGGTCCTGGTCCGACGCCACCAGCCGCGCGGGGTGTCGAGCCCGATGGATCCGGTCGCGCTGACGCCCGGCACCGTGGTCGGCCAGTACCGCATCGTCGAGCGGCTCGGCGCTGGCGGCATGGGCGAGGTCTTTCGCGTCACCCACAGCGCGCTCGGCCGCGGCTTCGCGCTGAAGGTGCTGAGCGTCGGCGTCATGACGTCGGACGCCGAGGCGGTGACCGCGTTCTTGCGCGAGGCCCGCGCCGCCGCGCGCATCAAGCACCCGCACATCATCGACGTGTTCGACTTCGGCCACCTGTCCGACGGTCGCCCGTACCTGGTGATGGAGCTCATCGACGGCCGCAGCCTGGCCGCGATGATCGCCGACGATCCGCTCGAGGTCCGGACCGCGCTGACGATCGCGCGGCAGCTGGCGTCGGCGCTGGCGGCGGCCCACGAGGTCGGCGTCATCCACGCCGACGTCAGCCCGTCGAACGTGCTGGTCCACGGCGAGATCGCCAAGCTGGTCGACTTCGGCCTGGCCCAGCTCCGCGACGATCCGGCCCGGGTCGGCGCCGAGCCGGCCAAGTTCGTCTTCGGCACGCCGTCGTACATCGCGCCCGAGCTGATCCGCGGCCTCGGCGCCGTCGAGGCCAGCGATCAGTACTCGCTCGGCGCGGTGCTGTACGAGATGCTGACCGGCCACCCGCCGTTCGCGGCCAAGACGGTGCGCGAGGTGTGCATGCTGCATCTGCGCGCGCCGGTGCCGCCGCTCGAGCTGCCCGACGGGCTGGTGCCGACCGAGCTGCGCAAGGTGGTCGATCGCTGCCTCGCCAAGCGCGCGGAGCAGCGGTTCCCGACGATGACCGCGGTCGAGGCCGCGCTGGCCGAGGTCGAGCAGGTGATGTTCGCGCGCGGCTGGCGCCGGTGGTTGGCGCCATGAGCGACGCGGCACCGCTGAGCGTGCTGTGCGTCGACGACGATGCCGATCTGCTGGCGACGGTCGCGCGGATCATCCGCCTCGACGGTCATCGGGTCCTGACCGCGGACTCGCCGCGCGCCGCCCTGGCGATCCTGGCGGTCGAGCCGATCGCGGTGCTGGTGTCCGACTACGAGATGCCGGAGATGACGGGCATCGAGCTCGCGGTCCGGGCCCGCGCGCTGCAACCCGAGACCGTGCGCATCATGCTCACCGGCCGCAGCACCCTCGACACCGCGATCGACGGCATCAACATCGCCGAGGTGTTTCGCTTCCTGTCCAAGCCGTTCTCACCCGAGATGTTGCGGGTCGAGGTCACGGCCGCGATCGCGCACCACTGTGAGATCGCCGCGGTGGTCCACGAGCGCCTGACCGTGGTGCGGCGCCGCCGCCTGGCGGTCGCGCTCGAGGCCGACTTCCCGGGCATCACCGTGGTGCCGCGCGGCGACGATGGCGCCTACCTCCTCGACGGCGAGGCGCGCCACGCCGCGTCGGATCCGACGATGGCGCCGATCCTCGCCTTGTTCGAACGCCAGGGTTGACGACAACCGCGCGCGCGGCGGCCTGCTGGCGGGTACTTGCCCGGGCATGACCCTTGCTGAGCAGAGGTCCCATGAGCGACGACAATGACGAGACCGCCTCTGCCGAACCCGCCGCGCCTCCGGGCCCCAAGCCGCCCAAGGTCGTGCTCGGCCTGCTCGGCGCCAACCTCGCCTTGTCGGGCTTCATCCTGTTCAAGGTGCTCGGCGCGTCGACGCCGCATGGGATCCCCGCCGCACACGCCGCGCCCGAGTCGACCCACCGCGAGGTGACCGGTCCGCTGGTCGCGCTCGAGCCGTTCGTCGTCAACCTCAACGAGCCGGGCAGCCCGCGCTACCTGAAGATCCAGATCCAGGCCGAGGTCCGCGACGCCGCCGACGTCAAGGTGTTCGACAAGAGCAAGACCATCGTCCACGACGACATCCTCGGCTACCTGTCGGGCCTGCGGGTCGCCGAGACCCTCGGCGCCGACAACAAGGATCGCATCCGCACCGATCTCGCGCGCCTGATGGGCAAGGTGATCGGCGAGGACCGGGTCCGCCGCATCGTGTTCGCCGAGTTCGTCGTGCAGTGACCTGACCATGACCACCACCGACCACGACGACCTCGACGAGCATCACCCGCCGCGCGGGGCCGCGTCGGTCACGATCGACGGCCGCACCATCGGCCCCGGGCATCGGCCGTGGATCGTCGCCGAGCTGTCGGCCAACCACCTCGGTCGGCTCGATCGCGCGCTCGCGATCGTCGACGCCGCCGCTGACGCGGGCTGCGACGCCGTCAAGCTGCAGACCTTCACGCCCGACGCCATGACGCTCGACGTCGGGGGCGCGGGCTTCGACATCGTCGACGGCCCGTGGGCCGGGCGCCGACTCTACGAGCTGTACGCCGAGGCGGCGACGCCGTGGGCGTGGCACGAGGCGCTGTTCGCGCGCGGCCGGGCCCGCGGGCTGTCGGTGTTCTCGACGCCGTTCGATCCGGCGGCGGTGACCGCGCTCGAGACCCTGGCGGCGCCGGTCTACAAGATCGCGTCGTTCGAGCTGGGCGATCTCGAGCTGGTGGCGGCGGCGGGCGCGACCGGCAAGCCGGTGATCCTGTCGACCGGCATGTCGACCGAGGACGAGCTCGACCGCGCCATCGCGACCGCGCGCGGCGCCGGCGCCGCCGAGGTCATCGTCTTGCATTGCATCTCCGGCTATCCGGTCGCGCCCGAGGACTGCAACCTTCGTCGCCTCGATCGCCTCGCGCGCCACGGTCTGATCGGCCTGTCCGATCACTCGCCGGGCGCGGCGGTCGCGATCGCCGCGGTCGCGCGGGGCGCGTGCGTGATCGAGAAGCACCTGACCCTGGCGCGCGCCGATGGCGGCCCCGACGCCGGCTTCTCCCTCGAGCCCGCCGAGATGGCCGAGGTCGTGCGCGGCTGCGCGATCGCCTGGGCCGCGCTCGGCGACGGCAGCGCGCGCCGGCCCCGCAGCGAGGCGGTCAGCCGCCCGTTCCGGCGCTCGCTCTACGCGGTGGCCGACATCGGCGACGGCGAGTCGCTGACCCGCGCCAACGTCCGCGCGATCCGTCCGGGTTTCGGACTGCCGCCGCGGCTGCTCGGCGAGGTGCTCGGCAAGCGCGCGCGCCAGCCGATCCGCCGCGGCACGCCGCTGGCGTGGGAGCTCCTCGCGTGATGGCCGGGGTGCCACGGCCGTACTCCCACGCCCACGCGCCGGGGCCGACCGGCGAGGTGATCCTGCGTCCCGCGCTCGCCCGAGATCGCGCCCGCATCCTGGCGTGGAACAGCGATCCCGACGTCCGCGCGCGCTCGCTCGATCCGCGGCCGATCGATCCCGAGGCCCACGCCGCGTGGCTCGCGAGTCGCCTCGCCGATCCGCTGGCGTCGCTGTCGATCGCGCTGCACGACGGTCAGCCGATCGGCCTGGTCCGCATCGAGCGTCGCGCCGCCGGCGCGCCCGGCCGGATCTCGGTCGTCATCGATCCCACCGCCCGTGGCCACGGCCTCGGGCGCGCCGTGATCGTCGCGGCCTGCCGCGCCGACGGCGGCACCATCGTCGCCGAGATCCTCGACGACAACCGCGCCAGCCGCGCGTGCTTCGAGTCCGCCGGCTTTCGCCCGGCCACCCCCGCCTCGCTGTTGCCCGCGTTCGGGCCGGTCCCGCCCGCCGCCAGTCGCTACCTGTGGAGCCCCAGCCATGTCCAGCCTTGATCCGTCCCCTGCCGATGACACCGCGCAGCTCGCGCTGTGGCGCTCCGAGTTCGGCGCCAGCTACACCGATCGCAACGACGTCGAGAACCCCGCGCGCCTCGCGACCTGGCGCGGCCTGCTCGCCGGCCTGAACGTCGAGCGCGCCGTCGAGGTCGGCTGCAACGTCGGCTGGAACCTGCGCTACCTGCGGGCGTGCGGCGTCGAGGCCTGGGGCGTCGAGCCGCAGCGCTACGCGATCGAGCGGGCCCACCGCGCCGATCCGACGCTGACCCTGGTGCCGGGCACCGCGTTCGCGCTGCCGTTCCAGGACGCGTGGTTCGATCTCGCGTTCACCAGCGGCGTCCTGATCCACATCGGCCCCGCCGATCTCGGCCGCGCGATCGACGAGCTGTACCGGGTGACGCGGCGCTGGCTGATCGTGATCGAGTACGACCACCCGGCCGAGGTCGCGATCTCGTACCGCGGCCACGCCGACGCGCTGTGGAAGCGCGATCACGGTGCCGCGGTCGCCGCGCGCTGCCCGCGCTTGTCGCTGCGCGGCCACGGTCCGCTCGGCCGCGCCGACGGCTACGACGACTGCACGTATCACATCTTCGAGAAGCCGCAGCCGTGACCACCGCGATCGCCCCCGTCGACGACTCGCTCGCGATCTGCGCCGGGCTGCTGGTCGATCTCGGCCACGTCGCGACCACGTTGGCCGACGCCGCCGCCCGCGACGACGTGGTGACCGCGATCGCGGCGTCGTTCGAGAGCCGCCGGCTGCGCGCCGCGCTGGCGCGCCACCCGCTGCCCGAGCAGCTCGACGGGATCGATCTCGACGCGCTCGAGCTGCTGGTCGCCAACGGGCGCCGGGCCTCGACCATCGTCGATGGTTGGCGGTCGCGACCGCTGCCCGCGCCGGCCACGCTGCTCGGGACCCCGTACGGCATCGCGTGCTTCGCCGACGAGCTGTTGCCGACGACCTGGGACGTGTCGCGCGATCTGGTGGTGCTGATCGGCCCCGGCCTCGGCGACGTCGCCGCGATGCTGGCTGACCTCGGCCAGGTCCGCGTCCTCGCGGTGGTGGCGCCCGCCGCCGCGGTCTATCCGGCCACGACGACGGTCGTCGCCGACCTCGACGAGGCCGGCCGCGCGGTGCGCCTGATGTTCCCGTGCCCGCCCGAGCGGGTCGTGGTCCGCGGCCTCGGCGGCGCCGACCCCGAGCACCAGCGCGCGATCGCCGAGGCGATCCACACCGCGCTGTGCGACCTGCGAGTCCACACCAACACCGTCTCCGCGTTCTCCGAGACCTGGCTCACCCAGGGCGCCGCCAACCTCGACGCGATCGCGCGGTGGCCTTCGGTCGACGCGATCGGCGACGGCTTCGCCGGCAAGCCGATGATCATCTGCGCGCCCGGGCCGTCACTGGCGAGAAACGTCGAGCAGCTGCGCGCCGCGCACGGCAAGGCGATCATCGTCGGGTTCTCGCACTCGCTGCGGGCGCTGCGCGCCGCGGGCGTGGTCCCGGATCTGATCGTCACCGTCGATCCTCAGGACGTCCGCTACCACTTCGCGCCCGGCGACCTCGACGGCGTGGCCGCGTTGGTCAACGGCGTCACCGTGCATCCGTCGCTGTACGACCTGGGCGCGCCGCGGTACCTGAGCCTGGCGTCCAACGGTGCGCTCGACCGCTGGCTGTACCAGGGCGCGGGGGGCGGCGCTGACGTCCCCGGCGGCGGCTCGGTCGCGACCACCGCGCTCGCGCTCGGCCTGCGCTGGCGCTGCGATCCGATCGTGATGGTCGGGCTGGATCTGTCGTTCCCGGGTGGCAAGTACTACGTCGACACCAGCTGCGACGGCGGCGCCCGCGCGGTGATCGGCGACGACGGCAAGGTCGCGGTCGCCGGCTGGAGCGCCGGCTTCCAGGCGATGAAGGCGGCCGGCGGTCCCGGCACGCCGCGCGATCGCGTCGTCGAGCTGCCCGGCTGGTCGGGCGGCACCGTGCCGTCGAGCTTCATGTTCGCGATGTTCCACCGCTGGTTCGTCGACGCCGCGCGCCACGTCGCCGGTACGGTGAAGCTGTACGACTGCACCGAGGGCGGCGCGTACATCGACGGGATGATCCACGTCCCGCTGGCCGAGGTCCTCGCCGAGCTCGGGCCCGCGGTCGATGTCGCGGGCGTGCTCGATGGTGCGGTCGTCCGCCACGACGCCGACGCGCGGATCGCCGCCGCCGCGCGCTGGCGCACCACCACCATCACCGCGCTGCGACGCGCGACCCGGCTGGCCCAGCTCGGCGCTCGGCTCGCGAAGCGCCGCGATCGCGCGGCGGCGCGGCGGCTGCCCGGCGTCGAGCGCGCCCTGGCATCGGCGCTGGCCGGCCACGATCTGGTGGCGATGCTGGCGCAGCGCGAGATCGCCACCGCGATCGATCTCGCGAGCCGCAACGCCGACGAGGACACCTACCTCGACGCCACCGTCCGGCTCCTGACCACGGCGGCGCAGACCACCGCGCGGGTGGTCGAGGTCCTGACCCGCGCCGACCGCGCCGAGGCCAACCGTGCCCGCTGACAAGCGCCGCGCTGGCCGGGTCGTCGCCGTCGCCGGCGGCAAGGGCGGCGTCGGCAAGAGCCTGGTCGCGCTGAACCTCGCGGTGATGCTCGGCCGGCTCGGCTACAAGACCACGATCGTCGACGGCGATCTCGGCGCGCCCAACGTCCACACCTTGCTCGGCGTGATCCGCCCCGGCCCCGGCCTCGGCGGCTACCTCGATCACGAGATCGAGACCCTCGAGGAGGCGGCGATCGCCGTCGACGCGCCCAACCTGCGCATGATCGCGGGCACCGCGCGTCCCGGCGCCGCCAACCTCAACGCCGGCCAGAAGGTGCGGTTGCTGAAGGCGATCGCCAACCTCAGCGGCGACGTCGTCGTCGTCGACGTCGGCGCCGGCACCGCCTACAACACGATCGATCTGGTGACCGCCGCCGACCTGAAGCTGCTGGTGATGACGCCGCAGCTGACGTCGCTGCAGAACGCGTACACCTTCCTCAAGGCCTGCGTGCAGCGCGTGCTGCGCCGCCTGCCCGACACCGCCGAGGACCGCCGCGTCCTCGACGAGCTCCTGACCGGCGACGGCGACGGCCGACCGGTGCAGCGCGCGGTCGCGATCCTGCGCGACGACAACCCCGAGCTGGCCGCGCAGGTGATCGACGTGCTCAGCCGGTTCGGCGTGATGATCGTCGGCAACATGCTGACCGCCGAGAACGATCACGCCGTGCTCAACCGGATCTCGAACATGATCTCCGACTACCTCATGCTGCAGGCGCCGATCGTCGCGACGCTGCCGCTCAGCGACGTCACCCGCCGCTCGGTCGATCTGCGCAAGCCGATCGCGCTCACCGACCGCCCCGCCGACGCCGTCGGCCAGCTGCGCCGCCTCGCCCGCGCCGTGCTCGACGCCGACATCCCCCGCCTGCGCCAGGCCGGCCGCACCACCGAGCCGCAGAAGACCCTGCCGATCTGGGTCGAGCGCGACCTCCCCGCCGTCACCCGCTGATCAGGCCGCGCCGCCGTCGCGGTGCAGGAGCGCCAGACACTTGCGACACGTGACCGCCGCGTCGTCGGTCGTCGCGATGCCCTCGACCTCGGCGCGATGCGCCGCCTCGCGATCGCGCGGGTTGCACCGCACCATGCCGTCGGGGTCGAGCGCGTGGCGGTCGCGTCGGGTGCGATCGTCGCGCATGCGCGCAGGCTACTACGCGACGAGCTGAGCGACCACGCGATCGGCGCCGCGGCCGTCGAGCGCTGCGGCGGCGCGGTCGCGCAGGCGTCGGCGCAGCGGCAGGTCGCCGAGCAAGCCGGCGATCGAGTCGGCCAGGTGCTCATCGGTCAGATCGGCGAGCCGCTGGCCGCCGACCGCGAGCTCGGCGGCGGCGTGGCGGCGGGCGTTGGCGATCTGGTCGTCGGCGATCGCGACGGCGAAGGTCGGGCGGCCGAGGTAGCCGAGCTCGGCGAGGGTGCCGCCGGCGGCGCTGATCGCGACGTCGCAGCCGCTCATGAGGCGGGGCAGATCGGCGGGCTGGGCCGCGAGCGCGACGTCGTGGCCGTGGGCGTCGGCGATCGCGAGGGCGCGATCGAACGCCGCGTCGTGGCGGAAGCCGGGGCCGAGCACGACCATCAACTCGAGGTGGGCGCCGCGCAGCGCGCCGACCACGCGCGCGGTCGCGCCGACCGGATCGCTGCCGCCCATCGTGATCAGGACGCGGCGGGCGTCGCGGCGCGGCGGCGAGCCGGCGGCGCTGAGGCGACGGAACTCACCGCGCAGGAGGTGGAAGCGGCGGCCGAGCAGCCGCGTCGAGGTCGTGGGGTAACGATCGGCGAGCGTCTCGGCGCCGAGGTTGTGGTTGACGACGATCGCGGTCGGCAGCGGCGCCGCGCCGAGATCGTCGAGGCTCGCGACCACCAGGCCGCGGTCGGCCAGCGCGGTGACGTAGCCCGGGGAGAAGCCGGGCCCGTCGACGACGACGCCGGCGGCGCCGCGGTCGTGGGCGCAGCCGAGGACGTGAGCGAGATCGGCCTCGGTGCCGCTGTCGCCGTGGCTGGCGACGGCGTCGAGGCCGCGGCCGGTCAGCTGCGCGACGGTGGCGGCGGGCTCACCGCCGACGATCAGCAACGACCGCTGGCCCGCGGCCTCGGCGAGGGCGGCGAGCCGCATGACGTGGCCGCTGCCGAGCTGATGCCCGGCGTCGGCGCGCAGGATCAGCGTGCCGGTCACGCGACGAGGGCCTGGGGGAACGCGGTGGTGGGATCGAAGCCGAGCAGGGCGCGGGTCGCCGGCACGTCGAGCCGCGGCTCGGCGACGTCGCTCGAGTACGCGAAGCCCTCGGGCAGGAGCGCGCCCATCGGCGCCGCGGCGCCGGCGTGGAACGCGAACTCGGGCCAGATCACCAGCAGCTCGCCGACGTCGCGGGTGCGGCGCGCCTCCTCGGTCGACAGCAGGCACTCGTGCAGCTTCTCGCCGGGGCGGATGCCGACGGTGTCGCGCGGCACGCCGGGCGCCATCGCCTCGGCGAGGGTCACGATGTCGGTGGTCGGCAGCTTGGGGACGAAGATCTCGCCGCCGCTCATCAGCGCCAGGCCGCGCAGCACCAGGGCGATCGCGTCGTCCATGCCGATCCAGAAGCGGGTCATGCGCTCGTCGGTGATCGTCAGGCGGCCGCGGGCGCGCTGCTCGGTGAACAGCGGGATGACGCTGCCGGCCGAGCCCATGACGTTGCCGTAGCGCACCACCGAGAACCGGGTCGCGCGATCGCCGGCGTAGGCGTTGGCGGCGATCAGGAGCTTCTCCATGCACAGCTTGGTCGCGCCGTAGAGGTTGGCCGGGGCCACCGCCTTGTCGGTCGACAGCGCGATCACCTTCTCGACGCCGGCCTCGATCGCGGCCTCGGCCAGGTTCTTGGCGCCCGCGACGTTGGTCGAGACCGCCTCGATCGGGTTGTACTCGCAGATCGGCACGTGCTTCATCGCGGCGGCGTGGACGACGATGTCGACGCCGCGCAGCGCGGTGCGCAGGCGGTCGCGGTCGCGGATGTCGCCGACGAAGCAGCGCAGCCGGGGGTCGCGGACCGCGCGATCGAGCTGGTAGTGCTTCTGCTCGTCGCGCGAGAACACGATCACCTTCTTGGGCGAGGCGTGGCGGAACAGCACGTCGACGAAGGCGCGGCCGAACGAGCCGGTGCCGCCGGTGATCAGCACGACCTTGTCGTCGACGATGCGGGCGTGGTCGGCGAGGTGGCGAGACAGCGAGGTGGCGCAGATCGTCATCGGGTGAGCTCCGTGAGGCAGGCGGCGAGCGCGTCGACCACGGCGTGGACGCCGTGATCATCGAGGCTGGGGTACATGGGCAGGCTCAGCGTTCGCGCGTAGTACGCGTCGGCGCCGGGCCGCGGCAGCGCGGCGTGATCGCCCGCGCGCTGGCGGTGGAACGGTTGCTGGGTCAGCGGGATGTAGTGGACCTGGGTGCCGACGCCGCGGGCCGCGAGCGCGGTCATGAGCGCGCCGCGATCGACGCCGCGTCCGGCGAAGTCGACCGCGATCGGATACAGGTGATGGGCGCTGGTGCGATCGGCGAGGACCGGCGGCGGCCGCACCAGGTCGTCGCGACCGAAGCGGTCGCCGAGGACGGCGCGGTAGGTCGCGGCCCGGGCCGCGCGCGCGGCGAGGAAGTCGGGGAGGCGGACCAGCTGGGCCCGGCCGAGCGCGCACAGCAGATCGGGCAGGCGGTAGTTGAAGCCCTGCTCGGCGATCTCGTAGTACCAGGGCCCGGGCGACGGCCGCGACAGCTCGTCGGGATCGCGCTCGATACCGTGGTGACGCAGGCGCTGGGCGTGGCGGTGGCGCGCGGCATCGCGGAGGATGACCGCGCCGCCCTCGCCGGTGGTGATGTGCTTGACCGGATGGAACGACAGCACCGCGGCGTCGGCGCGGCCGCTGGCGACGCGCTCACCGCGGTACCAGGCGCCGAGCGCGTGACACGCGTCCTCGATCAGGAAGACGCCGGCGCCGGCGGCGAGCACCGCGAGCGCATCGAGATCGGCGGGCAGGCCGGCGAGGTGGACCGCGACGATCGCGCGGGTCCGGGGGCCGATCAGCGTCGCGACCGAGCGTGGATCGAGGTTGCCGGTGATCGGATCGACGTCCGCAAACCGGACGGTCGCGCCGACCTGGTACGCCGCCGACGCGGTGGCCGAGAACGTGATCGGCGAGGTGATGATCTCGTCGCCCGGCCCGATGCCGAGCGCGGCGTAGGCGAGGTGCAGCGCGGCGGTGCCGTTCGAGCACACCGTCACGTGGGGCGCGCCGAGCCAGGCCGCCAGCTCCTGCTCGAAGGCGGCGACCTGCGGGCCGCAGGTCAGCAGATCGGCGCGCAGCGCGGCGACCACCGCGGCGACGTCGGCGTCGTCGATCGACTGCCGCCCGTAGGGCCACGTCAAGGTGCCGGTCATCCGCGTGGTCATACCGGGGGCCATTGCGAGCGCCGAGCCAGCTCGCCTCCCCATGATCCCGGCCGGTTGCGCCCGCGGGCGGGCGACCGTCGGCGGTCCTGACGCCGCACCTATATATAGGTGCAGCGGGCGCGGGTTAGCGGTAGGCGCGGGCGCGGCGCACCGCGGTCAGGCGATCGCCGACCACCCGGCGGGCCCGGACCAGGGCGTCGTCCCAGGCGCGGTCGCGCTGGACCAGCTCCTGGTAGCGCGCGAGGACCTGCGGATCGTCGCGGACCGCAGGCGCGGTCTCGGCGAGCGCCGCGATCAGCGGCGCGCGCGCCGCGGCGACGTCGTCGAACGCGGTGAGCAGGTCGGCGGGCTCGGCCTCGGCGCGCGGCGACGGCGTCGCCGCGAGCAGCAGGTCGAGCTGCGCGATCACCTGCGCCGCGGCGGTCACTGGTGCCGCGCGGTGGCGAAGGCGTCGGCGAGCTCGGTCATCACCCGGGTCGCGGCGTCGAGCGGCCCCGCCACCAGCGTCGAGTTGGCGGCCGAGAGCTGATCGTGGACGAAGCGGTACAGCGCATCGAGGTTGGCGGCGAGCTCGGGCGCGGCGGCGTGATCGAGCGCGGCGCGCAGCTCCATGACGATGCGGGCGGCGTGATCGAGCGCGGCCGCCTTGCCGGCCAGGTCCTTCGCCGCGAGCGCGACGCGCGCGGCGGCGATGTCCTCGAGACAGCGGGCGAACAGGCGCACCAGGATCTCGGCCTTGGGCGCCGAGGTGAGATCGACCTGGCGATACGCAGTGGCAGCGCGAGCGAACATGGACAGCCTTTTTTCTGGGGTCAACCGAGCCCGAGCATGGACATCATCTGGCCCGACTGGGCCTTCATCTTCGAGATCGCCTGCTCGAGCGCGGTGAACTGCCGGGTGAGGCGTTCGCCGAGCGCGGTCGCCGCGGTCTCGATGCGCTGGATGTCCTTCTGGTGGCGGGCTATGCGGGAGTCGAGCGACGTGCCCTTGGAGATCAGGAGGCCGTCACCCGAGCGGGTGTACGATGTCGCGAGGTCCGACATCTTGGTCGCGAGCCCGCCCGCGACGAACAGTGACTCGACCGCGGTCGGGTCCTTGTCGAGGGCGGCGTCGAACTTGGTGCGATCGAGCGACAGCCGTCCGCCGGTGTCGATCGAGATGCCGAGGCCGGCCAGGGTCTTGCCGCCGTATGCGCGGCTCGCGAGCGAGCCGAGCGCGCCCTGGAGCTGGCGCAGCGTGGCGTCGCCGAACAGCGTGTCGCCGCCCTTGGTCGTGCCGGTGTAGTTGAGCTGGCCGTCGAGGCCCTGATCGATCGTGTTCCACGCATCGATGAGCGACGAGACCTTGGTGCGGACCGCATCGCGGTCGGTGTTGATCGTGAGGAGGGTGTCGGGCTCGGCGGCGCCGTGGGCGGTCTGCAACGTGAGCGTCACCCCCGGCAGGGCGTCGGAGACGACGTTCGAGCCGCGGGTGATGGTGACGCCGTCGAGGTCGAACACCGCGTTGCGCGCCGTGATCGTCACGTTGCCGGGCACGCTCAGGCCGAGGCCGTCGCCGGCGTCGGTGAAGACCGGCGCGGCGGCGGTGCCGGTCGCCCGTGCGGTCGCGACCAGCCGATAGCTGGTGCCATCGAACAGCACCGACGCGGTGGCGGCGCCACCGGTGTCGTTGATGCGTTGGGCGATCGTCGACAGCGAGTCGGCCGCGGTCCACGCGACGTTGACCGGATCGCTGGACGCCGAGTCGATCGTGACCGAGCCCGCGCCGAGCACGCCGGCGGCGTCGGCGCCGAAGGTGCGCGACGCGACGGTCTGGCCGCGCGCCGTCGAGGTGACCCGCAGCGTGTGGGTCGAGTCGGTCGCTACCGACGACGCCGCGATCGCGGCGTGGGTGGTATCCGAGCGGTCGGTCTTGACCGCGCGGAGCTCGCCCGCGCTGTCGATACCCTTGGCGGCGGTCCCGAAGATCTGCAACCGCGAGGTGAGATCATCGACGATGTTGCCCTGACGGGTGAGCTGGGTGACCTTGGTGGCGATCGCGGTTGCCCGCTGCTTCTCGGACGCCACCAGCTGATCGACCAGCGATGCCGAGTCGAGGCCAGACGCGAGTCCGGAGAAGGTGATCGCCATGTGGTGACCTCAGATCATCAGGGAAACATCAGCGACGTCCTACCGCTTAGCGGAGCAGCGACAGCGCCGACTGCGGGATCTGGTTGGCCTGCGACAGGACCGCGAGGCCAGCCTGCGAGAGGATCTGCGACTTGGTGAGCTGCGACGACTCCGCGGCCACGTCGACGTCACGGATGCGGCTGTTCGCGGCCGCGATGTTCTCCTGGGCGACGCTCAGGTTGCTGATGGTCGACATCATGCGGTTCTGCACCGCGCCGACCTTGGCGCGTGCGCTCGACAGCTGGGTGATCGCGGCGTCGAAGGCGCCGAGGGCGTTGCGGGCGCCGGTGACCGTCGACAGCGTCGCCGAGGCGAGGCGCAGCGAGGTCGAGCCGAGGGTCGACGTGGTGAGCTTGGTGATGCTCATCGCGATGCGATCGTTGGTCGTGTTCTGCATGCCGACCTGGAACGACAGGCCCGCCGACGCCGAGCCGTCGATCAGCTTCTGGCCGTTGAACTCGGTGACGCCCGAGATGCGGTTGATCTCGTTGCGGAGCTGGCTGAACTCGGTCTGGATGTAGCCGCGCTCCGTCGAGCCGAGGCTCTGGTTGGCCGACTGGACGCCGAGCTCGCGCATACGAGTGACGATGCCCTGGATCTCGTTCATCGAGCCTTCCGCGACCTGCGACATCGACACGCCGTCGTTGGCGTTGCGCTGCGCCTGCGCCATCGAGCGGAGATCCGCCTTCAAGTTCTCGCTGATGCCGAGGCCCGCGGCGTCGTCCGACGCGGTGTTGATCCGAAGACCGGACGACAGGCGGCCGATCGAGGCGTTGAGCGAGGTCTGGGTGGCGGCGAGGTTGCGCTGGGCGTTGAGAGAGGCGACGTTGGTCAGGACCGAGATGGACATCTGAAGGGCTCCGTGGTGTCTGGCAGATGCCAGCGGGTGGGTTGATTACGTTGTTGCTTGCTGAATCGTCCGCTTCCGGATTCGTGAAGGGGCAACCGTCAAGCGGGTGACAGCAGCGCGGCAAGCTTGGCGCTGACCGCCTGTGACGCGCTCAGCGCGGTGGCGCTGCGGGTGAGCGAGCTGGCGCCCTCGACCAGATCGACCTCGACCAGATCGCTGATGCGCGCGGTGAGGGTGTCCTCGAGCTCGCCGCGCGCGACGTCGGCGTCGTCGATCGCCGACAGCATGCCGCCGACCCGGCCGCGGATCTGGCTGAGCTGGGTCTGCGCGGCGCCGAGCTCGTCGATCGCGGTCGCGATCGCGGGCTGATCGTTGGCGGCGAGCGCGGCGACGAAGCGCGCCAGCGCCGGCAGAACGTCGATGCCCTCGGCCGCGGTCAGGCTCGAGCCGGCGACCGTCGATGGATTGCGGGTCGCGTCGTCGAGCTCGATCGAGCGCGTGATCGTGTCGCCGAGGTACGCGCCCGCGGCGTCGAACGGCGCGGCGGTGCCGAGGCTGCCGCCGAGGACGTACTCGCCGGCGCTGTCGCGGGTGTTGGCCGCGGCGAGCGCGGTCGCGAACCGCGCCGCGACGCCGGCGCCCATCGTCGCGCGATCGGCCGCGCTGTAGCTGCCGTTGGCGGCCTGGACCGCGAGCGCCTGGCTCTCGGCGAAGATGTCGCCGAGGCTCGCCAGCGCGCGCTCGGTGTCGACCAGGTGATCGCGGCCGAGGGCGAGGCCATCGCCGCGACCGGTGCTGGTGGCGTTGCGCACCGCCGCGCGGCGGGCCTGGGCCCACGCCAGCGGATCGTCGGACGGCTTGGTGACCTTCTTGCCCGACGACAGCTGGTCGGAGGCCGTGGCGACGTCGCTCTGGGCGCGAGACGTGGCCTGGGCCGCGAGCGTGAGCATGCGTGAACCGGTGATGCGCATCGACGTCTCCGTGGACGGGTTCGCGGATCGCGCGCGCGGCTGCGCGCTTTCAGATCCGCGAGAGGAGGTCGCCGAGCATCCCGTCGATCGTGCTCAGGAACCGGGTCATCGCCTCGGAGGCGTGCTGGAAGTGGACGAGCTTCGCCAGCTCTTCCTCGAGATCGACCCCGGACAGCGAGTCGCGCAGTCCGGCGAGGTGATCACTGATGGTGGCGTCGCGCATGGCCTCGGCCGCGGCCTCGGCGGCGCGGGTGCCGACGTCGCCGACCACGCCGATGGCGGCGCTGCTGAGGGTGCGGCCGCCCGACACGATCGCGTTGCGCAGCGCCAGGAGGCCGAGGATGCCGGCGTTGGTGCTGGGCCCCGCGGGCGGCGGCGCCGCGCTGGCGAGCAGATCGGGATCGGCGGCGATCGCGGGATCGAGGCCGATCGACGACGCGGCGCCGGCGACGGTGGTGATCGGCACGATCAGATCGCGGCCGGTCACGCCGTCGAGGCCGGCGTTGCCGCGGTGGACGGTGTTGACGCTGGCCGCGAGATCGAAGGCGAGCTGATCGAGGCGCGTCGCGGTGGCGACGCTGTCGACGTCGCGGAACGCCAGCTCGCCGCCGAGGCGGCCGGCGCTGAGCGTCGCGGTGACGTCACGGCGGCTGGCGCCGTCGACGATCTCGACGCGGCGCAGGCCGGTGATCGGATCGGGCGTGGTGGTGATCTGGGCGGCGCGATCGCCGTCGACCACGACCGCGCCGTCGGGCAGGACCCAGCGCAGCGCGCCGTCGGGATCGATGCGGCCGCTGCCGCCGACCAGCTCGCCGAGCTTGC
>JAYTAJ010000910.1:0-7122 GCA_043737575.1 Myxococcales bacterium
CGCGTGAGGTCGTAGATCTCGGCGCCCCGCGGCACGCTGTCGATCGAGATCGTGACCCGCGCCGGCAAGGGCGCGTTGACGTCGGGCGTGCCCGCCGCGGCCGAGCCCACCGGGCCGCTGCCCGTCGAGCCCGCGGTGCCGGTCGATCCGGCGGTCGGGTCGGTCGGCGCTGCGTCCGGCTTCGACTTGCCGCCGAGCAGCACGAACGCGCCGGCGCCGAGCGCCGCGCACAGCACGACCGCGCCGAGAATGAGCGGCAGCTTCGACTTCGGCCCCACCGGCAGCGGCTCGTCCTCGGCCGGGATCTGGAGCTGGCCCTTCCACTCGGGGCGCGCGCCCGGCGCTGCCGCCGCCGCGCCGGCCGACGTCTTGCGCGGCGCGTTGGACTGCGCGCGCGGCACCCGCGGCTCGAGCACCGGCTGCGCGTCCTCGCCGTGCAGGGCGCGGATCGCGTTGGCCATCTCGTCGATGGTCTCCCACCGCTCGGCGCGGCTCTTCGCCAGCGCCTTCTGGATGATCGACTCGAGCTCGGGGGGCGCGCCGATCTCGGCCAGCACCTCGGGGCCGATGAACGGCGGCGGCTCGGTCAGGTGCAGGCTGAGGATGCCCATGAAGTTCTCGGCTTCGAAGGGCACCTTGCCGGTGCAGAGCTGGAACAGGATGCAGCCCATCGCGTAGACGTCGACGCGGTGGTCGACGTTCTCGCCGCGGGCCTGCTCGGGCGACATGTACTCGGGCGTGCCGAACAGCATGCCGGTGCGGGTCAGCTTGCGATCGCCCTCGGCGGTGTCGGTCAGCTTGGCGATGCCGAAGTCGAGCAGCTTGACGAAGTCCTTGTGACCGAGCCAGTCGACCAGGAAGATGTTCTCGGGCTTGAGGTCGCGGTGGACGATGCCTTGCGCGTGGGCGGCGGCGAGGGCCGAGCACACCTGCAAGAAGATCTTGCGGCTGCGCTCCCACGGCAGCTTCACCTTGGCGAGCCGCGCCCGCGCGATCTCCTCGTGGAGATCGTGGCCCTGCAGGAGCTCCATCGCGAAGAACACCAGGCCGTCCGGCGTCGAGCCGAAGTCGGAGATGTCGATCACGTTCTCGTGGCGGATGCGCGACGCCGCGCGGGCCTCCTGCATGAACCGCTCGACCAGGTCGGGCTTACGCGCGAACTCGCCGTGCAGGATCTTCAGCGCCACCGCCTTCTCCAGGATGGTGTGCTTCGACAGGTACACCGCGCCCATGCCGCCCTCGCCGAGCTTGCGCTCGATCAGGTAGCGACCCGCGAGCACCTGCCCCAGCAGCGCGTCGACCGGTGGGACGTAGACCGGCGCCGCGCTCTGGGTGATCGCCTTGATATCACCCCCCTGGGTGGTGTCACCCCAGCTCTGCACCGTCGGTTCGGCGGTGCGTGGCCCCGCAGGTGCGGGCGTCCCCATCCGGGTCTTCTTGTCGGATTCGTTCACAGAGCCGTCAGCGTAACATGGCGCACTAGCGCTGCGCCGCGGCTTCTTCTTCCGCGAGCTCGACGGCGCGGATGAACGCCGAGCAGACGTGCTGGACGTAGTCGATGCGGACCGTGCGATCGACCGGGTTGCCGGCGATCCCGCCCAGGCCCTTGGCCGCGGGCGCCACCGCGTAGTCGTTGTCGGGGCGGATCTGCTGGCGCAACAGGTAGCCCAGCGTCTCGAGGATGTCGCGGCGCAGCGCCGCGCTCGGCTGCTTGTGGTAGCGGCCGAGCAGGTAGGTCGAGATGCGGGCCTCGCTGTGCGATCCGGCGGGCGTGTTGTGCGGCATCACGAACGGCGTGAGGTTGTGCGAGCCGACCAGATCGGGCTGATCGGGGTAGTCGCCGGGCCGGGCCTGGCTCTGGCCCCAGAACGTCGCGAGCCCGTTGCAGAAGCTCAGGTACGCGTCCTTCTTCACGTACGGCGCCAACGCCTCGGCCGAGATGCAGGTCCAGTGCTCCTCGCCGTAGAGGAAGCCGCCCATGAAGAAGTCGTACCAGCCGACCAGCCAGTCGAGGCCGCGCTCCGACGCCTTGGCGTAGCGGACGTCGCCGGTCAGCTCGTACATGCGCGCGAGCGCGAGCGTCGCCTCACCCGAGAAGTACAGCATCATCGTCTTGTCGTCGCGGAGCTGCTTGGGGACGTTGTAGAGGTGACGGAACGAGCCGTCGTCGCGCTGCATCCACACGATCCACTCGGTCAGCGCGGTCGCGAGCGGCAAGAACCGCTTGTCACCGGTCGCGCGCTGGTACTCGGCGAGAGCGACCACGCCGAGCGCGGTCGAGCCGAGGTTGGCGGTCTTCTCGCCGCGATCGATCACGCACGCGGCGCGGGTACCGTCGGGAAGCGCGAACGCACAGCCGCCCGCCGTCACCAGATCGTCGAGGTGACCGGCGGCGCGTTCGACCGGCTCGCGCAGCCACTCGGCCTTGGTGAAGCGGTAGACCTCGGCGAGGAAGTAGGTCGTGCCGGCGTGGCGCGGCAGGCTGTAGGCGCCGCCCGACGGGTTGGTGCCGCGGCCACTCGTGAGGTTCTGCTCGTAGACGTAGCGGCCGGTCGGCGCGAGGTGCTCGACCAGGTAGCGCGCGCCCGCGAGCGCGGCGGCGCGCAGCGTGATCGGTGTGACCGGCGGCCCGAGCGGCAGGCCGCGCACCAGCTGCAGCGGCGGCGTGACGTTGCCGGTGGTCTCGAGGAACGCGTCGGTGCGGAACCGGAAGTAGCGGCGCTGCTCCAGCTTCCACCGCGTCAGATCCAGCTCGGCGCGACGCGCGAAGATGACCTCGGCGCGATCGAACTCGACGCCCATGCCGACGTCGGGGACCAGCGTCGTGAGCGGCTTCTTGGCGAGCAGGCCCTCGAGGAACATCTCGTCGGGCAGGAGCAGGAGCGTGGCCGGCTTGCCGTCGCGCGCGAAGGCGACGCCGACGCCGTCGAGGCCAGGATGGAGCGCGACCAGCTGGATGATCGAGTTGGAGCGATCGACCGGGCCGCGGCCGACGACGAGGTCGACCTTCCACCGCGCCCGGGCCTTGGCCTCGGCGTTGAGCGCCTTGACCGACGGATGGGTCGTCGCGATCGTCGCCGCGGCGTGGGCGGCCTCGGCGATGGTCTTGCCGTAGCCCTCGGTGCGCGCGATGACGGTGCCGTCGACGTAGAGGCTCGCGACCAGCGGGCCGCCGTCGGCCAGGCCGCGCCGCAGCTCGGGATGATCGGGGACGACCGCGGTGCCGCCCAGCGCGGTGCGCAGGCTGCCGACCACCGCGGCGCGGGCCTCGGGCGTGAGCGGCGGCGGCACCTCGATGCGCCAGTGGCGGTAGCCGATCCAGACGTAGATCAGGAGCAGCAGCGACGGCAGGGTCCAGACCATCGCGAGCGCGATGCCGCGGCGGCGGGTCACGGCGTCGCGACCTTCATCGACGGCAGCGCCGGGGCCAGGCCGAAGGCGCGGCGACCGGCGCGGGTCAGCGACCACTTGAGCTGCAGCGCCGGCAGGATCGCGACGAACTCGACGATCAGCGCGACCGCGAGCAGCATGCCCGACGCCGCGGCCTTGCCGAACGCGCCGTACACGCCCGACAGGTACGACGCGGTCTTCAGCAACAGCAGGATGAACGCGACCGTCCACACCAGCATCGTCGCGCCTGCGCCGATCGTCATCCACCAGCCGACCCGGCGCCCGACCCCGGTCCCGATCGCCATCACCGCGGTCGCGACCGGCAGCAGGTAGAGCAGCACCCGCGCCCACCAGTGGCGGTTGTGCAAGAGGTTGTCGAGGATGATCAGGTAGCCGATCGTCATCGCCACGTCGATCGCGACGTAGATCCAGCGGCGCGGATCGAGCGGCAACGGCGCGCGCGGCGCACCGGACGAGGCGACGGGCGCCGCCTTCGCGGCAGCGGCGGGCTTGGCGGCGGGCTTGGCGGACTTGGCCATGGCCGAGCAATGTAGCCGAACCCGCCCCCGGGTATCCGCAACCGAAGCCGCAACCGTCACCGCAACCGTCACCGTGACCGTGACCGTGACCGTGACCGTGACCGTGACCGTGACCGTATCCGTCCCCGTTCAGTTCGTCGCGCGTCGCGCGATCGCCATCGCCTTGCGCCGCGCCCCCACCGCGAGCGGGCTCTGCGGCGCCGCGCTGGCGAACCGATCGTACTCGGTGCGCGCGGCGTCGAGCTCGCCGAGGGTCTCGAGCGCGCTCGCCAGGTAGTAGCGCGCGTCGACGGCGCCGCTCTGCTCGACGCGGCCGGCCAGCGCCAGCTCCAGCTCGTGGCGCGCGTCCTTGGCGGCGCCGGTCTTCACCAGCGCGACGCCGAGGTAGTAGCGCATCTGCGCGGCGCGCGGCCCCTCCTCCTCGTAGGCGAGGGCGCGGCGCAGCTCGCCGATCGCCTTGGCGTGCTCCCCGGCCCGGGCCGCGTCGAGGCCGGTCAGGTAGCCCGCGTCGATGATCTCCTCGCGCGCCTTCTTGTGGCCCTGCTCGAACACCGCCCGCTCGGTCGCGGTCAGCTCGGTGCTCGCGAGCTCGGGGTAGCGGGTCACCGCGTCGGTGCGCTTGCCCGTCTGCAGGAGCTGGTAGTACTCGAAGGCGCGGGCGGCGCCGCTGGTGCGGGCGGCGAGCTGATCGTCGAGGGTCTTGGCCCGGGCCCGGGCCAGATCGCGCTCGGCGACCGCGCTGTCGCGGTTGCGCACCAGCTCACCCGCGCGGGCCCGGTACAGCGCCAGGAACGCGCCGCCCAGGACCAGCGTGAACAGCACGTAGGCGACGAAGGAGTTGACGCTCACCCAGCGCTCGCGCCGCCGCTGCGCGGTCACGACCCGGCCGACCGACTCGGCCAGCTCGGTGACGCCCTGCTGGGTCTTGCGCAGCACCATCGCCTGGTCGTCCAGGCGCCGACGGAGCGCGTCGAGGGCCACGGGATCGGCCCCGGGGTCGGCGGCGGTGGCGTCGTCGGTGGTGTCCATGGCCGGGCAGTATCGCCAAGCCGGCCCCGGGATCAAGACCCACGTACTGTTCGCGACATGCGCGCTTGAGCCACCGACTTGCCGCTGCTACAGTGCCCGCGGCGCGCTCTGTGCGCCAATCCCATGCCTCTACTCTACGATTGGCTCAGTCGCGCCGCCAAAGCCCAGGGAAGCCAGAAGAAGGCCCTCGTCTACCGCGACAACTATCTGTCGTGGCGCGGGCTTCTCGAGCGGGTCGACCGACGGGCGCAAGAGTTCAAGGCGATGGGGATCAAGGACGGCGCGTGGGTCGGGCTGATGCTCGGCAACGTCCCCGACTTCGTCGTGCTGGCGCTCGCGCTGTCCAAGCTCGGCGCCGCGATCGTCCCGATCGATCCGACCACCGGCGCCCGCGAGCTCGAGCTGATGCTCACCGCCGCGCCGCTGCGCGCGCTGGTCACCCGGCCCCGCGGCTCCGAGGGATCGATCAGCGCCAGCGGCCAGACCACGCCGCCGCCGCCGACCCAGCCGGCGTCGAGCGTGCCGCGGCCCCGCGGCAACCGCACCACCGTGCCGCCCGGCGGCGGCGCGATCGGCGCCGCGAGCACCGCGGCCGGCAGCGGTGCTTCCGGAGGCGGCATCGCCAACCCCGAGGCGGGGGCCGAGGTGCGGCGTCGCCTCCAGGGCACGCTGCTCACCTGCAGTGTCTACAAGCACAACCAGCTCGACCTCGACATCGATCCGCTCGCGATCCTGTTCACGTCGGACTCGCTCGGCGATCCCAAGGCGGTGCTGCGCAGCGAGAAGAACACCATCGCCGCCGTCGATCAGGCGATCGACGCGCTCGATCTGAACGCGCAGAGCCGCCTCCTGGTCGCGGTGCCGCTGTTCCACGCCTACGGCTGGGATCTGGGGCTGCTGCCGACCCTGCGGCTCGGCGCGACCATGTTCCTCGAGGAGGAGCTGTCGGCGCGACGCATCGGCAAGCTGATCCGCGAGCACAAGGTCGACGTCCTGCCGGGCACGCCGCAGATGTACGCCGATCTGAACCGCCAGCCGACCGCGAAGAAGCTCGAGGTCGACAAGCCCCGCTACCTCGCCGCCGGCTCGCGCCTCGATCCGCTGGTCGCCGAGGAGTTCGCGACCAAGTACGGCGTGCGCCTCCTGTCCTGCTACCACTCGACCGAGGCCGCGACGATCGCGATCGACGCGACCGGCAAGAGCCCGACCTCGGTCGGCAAGATCTTGACCGGCGTCGACGTCCGGGTGACCGGCAGCGACGGCAAGCCCGTGGTCGGCAAGGAGGGCCTGGTGTGGGTCCGCTCGAAGGCGCTGTCGCCCCATGCGCTCGGGCCCTACGATCACGAGGTCGGCAAGACCCCGGCGGCGCCCGGCATCGGCGCGATCGACAAGCAGGGTTGGTTCCGCTCGGGCGATCGCGGCAAGCTCGACAAGACCGGGCGGCTGTTCCTGACCGGCCGCGAGGACGACGTGGTGAAGGTCGAGGGCAAGCGGGTCGCGCTCGGCGAGGTCGAGGGCTGCCTCGAGTCGTTCCCCAAGGTGAAGCAGGCGCAGGCCATGGTGATCACCGACCCGCTGGCCGGCACCATGGTGGTGGCCCGCGTGGTGGCCAAGTCGAGCTGCGGCGCCGAGGAGATCATCGACCATTGCGCGCGCAACCTGGCGCCGTACAAGGTTCCGCGCCGCATCGAGTTCTGCGACACGATCTGACGATCTGGTCTCAGAAGCGGTGCGCGCAGGCCTCGGTGGCCTCGATCAAGTCGTCGGCAGCCTGGGCCTGGGCCGGCGTCGGCTTCGCCGAGTCGACCACCGACTTGTTGGCGAAGCCCCACTCGAACTGGTCGGCCTCGGCGGCCTCGACGCAGGCCCGATCGACGCAAGCGCACATGCGATCGCGCTGCGCCACCAGCGCGGCCAGGACCACCGTCATGGACGGATCGGGCGGCGGCGCGTCGGTGATCCCGGCGTCGGCGACCATCGGCTCCGTCGGGGCCGACGGCGCCGGGGCAGCGCTCGAGCAGCCGGCCGCGAACACCAGAATCAACGCCTGGGGGCGACGGCGCGGGCGCACGTGTTGAGCTCGGCGGTGATCGCCTTGGCCGCCGCGATCTGCGCCGGCGTCGACTTCTGATCGACGTCCTTGAAACGCTCGCGGTTGTTCAGG
>JAYTAJ010000911.1:0-3122 GCA_043737575.1 Myxococcales bacterium
GCCTCCTCAGCCGTAGCGCTCTTCGGTCCAGGGATCGGCGTGGTTGTGGTAGCCGCGCACCTCCCAGAAGCCGGGCTCGTCCTCGACGACGAACTTCACTCCGGTCAGCCACTTCGCGCTCTTCCAGAAGTACAGATCCGGCACCAGGCCGCGCACCGGCGCGCCGTGCTCGGCGGCGAACGGCTTGCCGTTCATCCGGTACGTCACCATCGCGCCCGGCACCACCGCCTCGGCGAGCGGCACGTTGGCGGTGTAGCCGTGGGCGGCCTCGAAGATGACGTGGCGCGCCGCGCCCTTCACGCCGGCCTTCTCGGCGAGCGTTGCGATCGACACGCCCTTGAACAGCGAACCGAGGCACGACCAGCCGGTCACGCAGTGGACGTCGGCGTGGCGCTCGACCTGCGGCAGCTTCAAGAGCTGCGCGTAGTCGAGCGTGAACGGCGTCTTCACCGCGCCATGGACCTTGAGCGAGAAGCTCTTCACGTCGCCCGGCCCTTCGTCGCCGCCCATGTTGCGCAGCTTCTTCAGCACCCGCTGCCCGGGCGGCAGGCGCTTGCGGCCGTCGGGGCGATCTTCGGCCCGCGCCTGGCGCGTGAGGTCATCGGACGCGAGGCGCCACAGCGCGCCGCCGAGCGCGACCACCACCGTCCCCGCCGCCGCGCCCTTGATGAAGGTGCGGCGATCCCAGCCGCGCTGGGTCTCGGGAAAGCGATCGAACAACGGACGGTCGGCCAAGGGATGCTCCTTCGTGAGCCTAGCAGCTCGGAGTTGCTACGGACGGGGCGCGTCGGGGTTACGAGGGACCTCGAGGTTTCGATCGGCGCGTCCAGGCGGGACCTCGAGGGCCCGGCACCGCGCCGCCTGCGCCCGCAGGGCCTGGAACGGCCCCTGCAAACCCGCCCGCCATGCAAAGAACCACGCTCGCATGGGTCCTGGGCTCGCTGGCCGCGGTCAGCGTCGGCTGCACCGAGGTCGATCCATCCACCGAGGCCGCCGAGGCGACGGCGAAGCCGAAGACACCGTCGATCGCGGGGATCTGGACCGGCCTCGCGACCGCGCAACCGACCAGCCCGTCGGGGCTCGATCACGACACCACCCTCTGGATCGACTGTGGCGAGGCGACGGGCAACGTGACGTACGACTACTTGGTGCCAGCCTTCTCGTGCGACAGCGAGCTGACGCGGACGTCGGTCAGCGGATCGATCTCGATCTACGCGGACGACTCGCAGACGTTCGGCTGCGTCGATGGCGTCGTGACGCTGCTGCGCGGCGGCCTCACCGGCCCGAACGCTGGCAAGCTGCGGCTCACCTGGTCGTATCCCGACGGCACGATCGACACCCGCGGCTGGCTCACCCAGGTCGCGTCGGCGAACTGCCCGATCATCCCGTGAGTCAGAACCGTCGACGCTGGCGGCGCGCCTCGGCGGCGTTGTCGGCGCCGCCGGCGCCGAGGCCGTCGAAGATCGCGATCGCCTGATCGAGGTGCGAGCGGGCCCGGGTGCGATCGCCCGACTCGCCGAGCGCGCGGCCGAGCACGGCGTGACCGACCGCGACGTTGGCGGGCGTCGCCGCGATCGCGATCAGCACCGCGAGGGCCTCCTCGGCGATCTCGATCGCGTCGTCGGGGCGGCGGTCGGCCAGGTGGTACTGGGCCTGGCCGAGCAGACAGGTGGCGCGCATCGGATGGTTCTCGCCGTACACCGCGAGCGCGGTCTCGGCGCAGTGGCGCATCGAGCGCTCGACCGCGGGCCAGCGCTCGGCGCCGAGGTTGATGTTGCCGTTCACCATGTACAGCCGGACCAGATCGGGGTGATCGGCGGGGATGGTGTCCTCGAAGATCGCGAGCGCGCGGTCGGCGTGGACCAGCCCGTCGTCGAGCTGGCCCAGCCGCACCAGGATCTCGCCGAGCTGCTGGTGGGCGTTGCCGGTCGAGCGCGACACCGTGCCGGCGTCGTGGGCGGTGCGGATCGCGAGGACGCGCTCGGCCCGGACCCGCGCGTCGTCGAAGCGGCCCAGCGCGATCAGCATCGTGTTGGCGCTGGCGAGCTGGCTCGCGACCTCGGCGGCGTCGGGGCCATAGGCGGCCTCCTGGATCGCGAGGGCGCGCTCGCCGAGCGCGAGGGCCTCGGCGTGGGCGCCGCGTCGCCCGATCGCGATCGCCAGGTTGTTCACCGCCGAGGCGGTGAACGGATGCGACGGGCCGTGGGCGGCCTCGGCGGCGGTGATCGCGTCCTGGCACCGCGCCACCGCCTCGTCGTAGCGGTTCGCCGACAGGTTCGCGGTGCAGCGGCACTGGGTCGCCTGCGGCTGCGGCGCGGGCTCGGCGGCGGCGAGCTGCTCGCACACCGCGAGGCCGGCGTCCCACTTGCCGAGGCGGGTCAGCGCGCGGGCCTCGGCCTTGTGGAACTCGCGGCGAAACGTCGGCGGCAGATCGTCGCGCGCCATCGCAGCGCGCGCGATCGGCAGCAGCGTACCGATCGCCTTCACGTCGACCGAGCGCGACGCCGCGTCGAGGAGGCGCAGGGTCGCGGTCGCCTCGAGATCGCGATCGCCGGCGGTGACCGCGTCGGCCAGCGCCTGCTCGCGCAGCGCCATCGCCGCCTTGGGATCCTGGCCCTCGAAGTGGAACGCGTAGTCGATCAGCACCTCGGCGCGCAGCCCGGGATGACCGACCGCCTCGGCCAGCGTGCGCGCGGCGGTGACGTGCCGACGCGCCGCGGCCAGATCGCCCGCGAGGTTGGCGGCGCGCATCGCGTCGAGCTCGACGCGGATCGCGGCGACCCGGGGATCGGCCGGCATCGGCAGCGCCGCCTGCAGGCGCGCCGCGGTACACGCCTCGGGCGCCGGCAGCGCGTCGATCGCGTCGAGGGCGCCCGCGACGACGCGCGGCGACGCGGCGGTGAGCCGATCGAGCACCGCGCCCGCGCCCGCGAGCTCGCGATCGAGGCACGCCATGCGGCGATCCAGCACCGCCGCCGACTGCGCGCCGCGGTCGTGCGTGGCGCGGCAGGCGTCGATGCGAGTCGCGCGCCAGCGCGCGGTCCAGCCCTCGAGCGCCGCGGCGGTGCGGGTCGCCGTGTCGGCGCCGAACGACGGCACCGTCGCGAAGCCGGCGATCAGCC
>JAYTAJ010000912.1:0-7108 GCA_043737575.1 Myxococcales bacterium
GCGCCGCGGCGGCGCGATGGTCACGCGCGCCTGGGTGTCGGCGTCGCCCGGATCGCGCCGCGGCGCCGCGATCGTCACGCCCGCCTGGGTGTCGTCGTCGTACAGCGCCTCGATCGCGACGATCGCCGCGGCGTGGGCGGCGGCCACGGCGCGCGACCAGGCGGCGTCGGGCTCGGCGCCGCGATAGCTCGCGTCGGGGGTCAGCGCGGCGCTGTCGATCACCGCCTCGATCGCGAGCGGCCCGTCGAGCGCCGCGGTGTCGAGGGCGCGACCGCCGAGCAAGAGTGTCACCCGGCCCGGTCCCGGCCCGGCCGCGACGCAGACCTCGCCCGCGAGCCCGACGAACACCCGCGGCGGCACGCAGCTGCGCGGCCCGGCGCCGAGGCCGACCCGCACCCGCGACTCGGCCCGTGGCGCGACCCGCGCCGGTTGCTGCGGCCGCTCGAGGAAGCGGGCGTGGCTGCGGCGTCGCCGCTGGGCGTCGGCGATCACGGCGCGGGTCGCCGCGGCGTCGGACGGCGTCGCGCCGAGGAACCACGCCGCGGGATCGTCGGGCGGCAGCCACACCAGCGACGACAGCCACGGCGCCAGGCTGGCGGCCAGCGGCTCGTCGTCGCGATAGGCCTCGCGCCGCCACGGCCCGGCGACCGGACACCACGCGCCGACCGCGTTGCGCACCAGCCGCAGCGCGGCGAGCTCGCCGAGTGGCCCGGTCAGCTCGCGCACCGCGGAGGTCCAGTCGTCGCCGCCGATCGCCGCCGCGAGCAGCCCGAGCGCGGCGGCGCGCAGCGGCTCGGCGTCGACGCTCGCGGGATCGGCGGCGCGCCACGCGTCGATCAGGCGCATCACCAGCGTCGCCGCCACGACCTCGCCGCGCCGCAGCGCCGCCTCGATCGGATGCGCGTCGTGGCGCACCTGCGAGCGCGACGCGTTGGTCGGCAGGCGCGGCGCGTCGACGAACAGCCGCAGCAGCGGCGGCGCGGCGCGATCGTCTGGGCCCAACAGCAGCGGGCGCCAGGCCTCGCTGACGATGCGCACGCCCAGCTCGGCGACGTCGAAGCCCGCGGTCGCACCGCGGCGCGGCGCCCGCGGATCGATCAGCGCGACGAAGCCGTCGAGGCCCTCGCCGAGCGGCTCGCGCAACAGCTCGGCGCCGTGACCGCGGCCGATCGGCGCGCCCGCGATCGTCATCGGCACCGCGACGTCGGCGCACGCGTCGCGCGCCAGCACCAGCTCCGGCGGCCCGATGCCGCCGACGAACCGCGCGATCACGCCCAGCCCCAGCGGCCGCCGCAGATGCACGACCACGCCCGTGCCCGCCAGCTCGGGCAGTCGCGCCACCGGCTCGGCCTCCAGATCACGCAGCCGCCCGTCGTCGGCCACCACGATCGCGGGCGTGAACCGCACCCGCGCCGCACCCGCCCCCGCGTCGTCGACGGTGATGACGTCGATCCACGCCGGCTCGAGGCCGAGCGCGCTGTTGATCGCGGTCGCCAAGAGCCGACGGTGGTAGGCGTCGCGGCCGGGCTCGGGGCTGACCAGCTCGTCGAACAGCCGCGGCAGCTCGGCGGCGGGCCAGGCCGGGCCGGTCCACCGCAGCCAGACGTCGTCGGCGTCGCCGTCGAGCGCGAGCGACGTCGCGCCCGACGCGATCGCCGCGCGGATCGCCTCGAGGATCCACGCCGTCGGATCGGTGAGCCGATACGCGCGCAGCTTCGCCAGCGCCTTGGCCGCGTCGACGCGGACCCGCCCCATCGACAGCTGCACGCCCGGCGGCGCGCGTCGCGTCGTCACCGCGCGCTCCCGCGCAGGCCGAGGCGCGCGACGGTCGCGACCAGCAGCTCCTCCGACGTCGCGACGTCGAGCCTGCCGTAGTAGAGCAGCACCGCCCGCGCCAGCGCCGACGCCGCCTCGACCGGCCCGCGCTCGGCGTGGGCGCGCGCCGCCACCACGATCGCATGCCGCGCGTTCACGATCAGCGTGCGCCGCCACAGCCGACGGAACGGATTCGCGCGCCCGGTCTCGACATCGATCACCCAGCGATCCGCGCCCAGCTCGAACAGCGCGTCGCCGCGGCCGCCGTTGACGCACGGCTCGTCGGCCAGCGCCCCGGTCAGCTCGGCGAGCACGATCGCCTTCGCGGCCCGCCCCGCGCGATCGAGCAGCGCCGCCAGCTCGTCGAGCACCACCAGCTCCGCGTCGGTCGGCACCACCGCCACGACCGCGGTCAGCGCCACGTCGGCCTGCACCAGCCACCGCTCGCAGCTGCGGGCGACCCGCGCCGCCACCCCCGCGACCGGCTGCGCGACCACCGCCACGCCACCCGCGGCCAGCAGGTCGATCAGCGGCGTGCGCGCCTCGCCCGACCACGCCCGATGCCGCGGCAGCGTCGACGCTGCGATCGCGCGGTCGCCGCCGACCGGCGCGACCAGCGGCACGACCCAGTCGTCAGCGTCGAGCCCCAGCTCGGCGTGATCGAGCGCCTCGAACAGCGCGCACCAGCGCGGCAGGTCGTCGGTCGCCGCCATCGCCAGCGCCACCGCCGCGGCGCGCGGCAGCTCGCGGGCCACGAGGCCGCGCACCAGCCCGAGCACGTCGTCGAACACGCCGTCGCGGCGGACGTCATCGCGCGACAGGGTGTGACCGAGGCGGGCGTCGATCACCTTGAACCCGACCTGCCCCACCAGCGGCGCATCCGACTCGTGCAGCATCAGCCCGCGGTTGAAGAACCCCGCGTAGCGCGCGCCGTCCCGCAACAGCCCCACCACCGCCGTGGTGCCGCCGTCGGCCGACACGCCGCGGACCTCGACCAGCGCGTCCTCGAGCGCGAGCGGCGTGTCGATGCGGACGTCGAGCAAGACGTCGCCGCCCGCGCCGCGCGCCACCAGCCGGATCGGCACCGCGGCGTGACGGCACCACCGCACCAGCGTCCGTCGACTGCGCGTGATCAGGTCCGCCACCGCGCCCGGCTCGATCGGCAGCTCCAGCTCGACCGTCGTCCCGCTCCGCGTCGCCGGCCCGCCCTCGAACAGCTGGTACGTCAGATCCGGATGCAGGTGCAGCACCAGCCGCCGGCCGGCGCGCACGGTGTCGACCACGACCACCCGCGGCCCCGGCGCCAGCACCGACGAGAAGCCGATGCCGAACTTGCCGATCTTGGTCGGGTCGCGATCCTTGGTCGAGCGGAACAGCACCAGCAGGTGGTTCTCGACCAGGTCGCGGTCCATGCCCTCGCCGCGGTCGCGCACGATCGCGCGCAGCGCCGCCGCCGCGGCGTCGTGGCGCAGCTCGACGTCGATGCTCGGCGACCCCGCGTCGATCGCGTTCTGCACCAGCTCGCGCAGGAACGCCAGCGGGTCGGCGAACTGCGCCACCACATCGCCGACGATCCCGCGATCGCTCGGCGCGTCGGCGCGCTCGACCGGCGTCCCACTGCGGTACGGCGAGTCCACGCCTCATCCTAAGCCACAAGCGCGCCGCGATGTTCGTGTTATACATACACGATGTCAAACGAAGCGATGGAGCGTGCGCGGCTGTCACTCCTCGGCCTGGCGATCGGCGATGCCTTCGGCGAGACCATGTTCGGCGAGCCCGCCGAGACCGCGCGGCGCGCGAAGCTGCGACTCATCTCGCCGCGTCGCCCGTGGCGCTGGACCGACGACACCGCGATGGCGCTGTCGATCGTCGAGGTGCTCGACCGCCGCGGCGCGATCGATCCCGACGACCTCGCCCACGCCTTCGCGCGGCGCTGGTCCGAGGATCCTGATCGCGGCTATGGCCAGGGCGCGTCCACGCTCTTGACCCGCGTCGCCCACGGCGCGCCGTGGCGCACCGAGGCGCAGCGGATGTTCGGCGGCCAGGGCTCGATGGGCAACGGCGCGGCGATGCGGGCGGCGCCGATCGGCGCGTACTTCGTCGAGGATCTCGATCGCGTCGTCGCCGAGGCGCTGCGCTCGAGCGAGCCGACCCACGCCCACCCCGAAGGCGCCGCGGGTGCGGTCGCGGTCGCGGTCGCCGCTGCCCTGGCGTGGCGATCGCGCACCCAGCCGATCGACGGCGCCGGGTTCCTCGCCGAGGTCGCCGCGCGCACACCGCCCGGCCGCACCCGCGCCGGCCTCGAGCGCGCCGCCGCGATCGCGCCGACCGAGAGCCCCACCCACGCCGGCGAGCTCCTCGGCACTGGCCTCGACGTCACCGCGCCCGACACCGTGCCGTGGTGCATCTGGATCGCTGCGCACCACCACGCGTCGTACGAGGACGCGCTGTGGATCGCCGCCTCCGAGCACGGCGATCGCGACACCAACGGCGCGATCGTCGGCGGCATCGTCGCCGTCGCGACCGGCGCTGACAGCATCCCGGTCCTGTGGCGCGCCGCCGCCGAGCCGCTGCCCGCCTGAGCGCGCCTACGCGCCGAGCAGCTCGCGGTACCAGCGGATCGCGCGACCCAGGCCGTCCTGCATGCCGAAGCGCGGTTTCCACCCGCCGAGCAGGCGATTCGCCTTCGCGCTCGACAGGAACTGCTCCGGGATCTCGTTCGACGCCTCGCCGAGGATGACCGGCTCGAGATCCTTGCGGCCGCACGCCTCGAGGATGCGATCGACCATCGCGATCACGTTCAGCGGGATGTCGTCGGAGAAGTTGAACGCCTGCCCGACGATCTCGGGCCGATCCATGTTCTCGGCCAGCTCGAGGTACGCCGCGACCGCGTCCTCGACGTAGAAGTAGTCGCGCACGAAGGTGCCGTCGCTGCGCACCAGCGGCCGCTCGCCGCGCAGCGCGCTGCGGATCGTCCCCGGCACCAGGCGGTTCCAGTTCAGATCGCCCGCGCCGTACAGGTTGCCGCACCGGGTGACGCAGGCCGGGACCCCGAACGCCTGGTGGTACGACTGCGTGATCAGATCGGTGCAGCTCTTCGAGCAGTCGTAGGGGAACCGCCCCGCCAGCGGCGCGTCCTCGTCGTACGGCAACACCGGCTGCGCGCCGTAGGCCTTGTCCGACGACGCGACGATCACGCGCTTCACCTTCTTGGCGTTGCGGCGCGCCGCCTCGAGCAGGTTGTAGGTGCCGCGGACGTTGGCCTCGAAGGTCGCCAGCGGGTTGCGGTTCGCGGTGCCGACGATGGTCTGGGCGCCGAGGTGGAAGACCGCCTCGATCTCGTACTCGTTGAGCGCGCGCTCGAGCAGCGGGTAGTCCTCGAGCTGGCCGCGCACGATCGCGACCTTCTGCTCCAGCCCGAGCCGATAGAAGTGGCTCTGCGCCACCGAGTCGCGCACCAGGCACACCACGTTGGCGCCGCCCTCGACCAGCGTGCGCGTGAGGTGCGAGCCGAGCAGGCCCGTCGCCCCGGTGACGAAGACCGGGCGATCGGTCCAGAACGTCACCCGAGCGCGAGCGAGGGTGTCTCCGGGAGCCGAGGCGGTCACCAGGTCCTCCACGGCGGATTGCCGTTGTTCCAGGCGTCCTCGAGCCGCACCAGATCGCGGTACGTGTCCATGCACTGCCAGAAGCCGTGGTGGGGATGGATCATCAGCTCGCCGTCGGCGGCGGCGCGCTCGAGCGGCCCGCGCTCGAGGATGCAGCTGTCGTCGTCGTCGACGTACTTCAGGAACTCGCGCGAGAACACGAAGAAGCCGCCGTTGATGTAGCCCTCGGCGACGTTCGGCTTCTCGCTGAACTTGTCGACCCGCGAGCCGTCGACCACCAGCTCGCCGAAGCGGCTCGGCGGCCGCACCCCGGTCACCGTCGCCAGCTTGCCGTGGGCCTGGTGGAACGCGACCGACGCGGGGACGTCGACGTCCGACAGCCCGTCGCCGTAGGTCAGCAAGAACTGCTTGGCGTCGCCGAGGTAGCGCTCGACGCGCTTCAGGCGCGCGCCGGTCATCGCGTCGAGGCCGGTGTCGACGCAGGTGACCCGCCAGTCGCGGGTCGAGGCGCCGTGGTAGTGGATGCGGCCCGGCGCCGACAGATCGACGGTGAAGTCGGACTCCATCGCCGCGAAGTCGACGAAGTAGCGCTTGATGACGTCGGCCTTGTAGCCGAGGCACAAGATGAAGTCCTTGAAGCCGTGGCCGGCGTAGAAGCTCATGATGTGCCAGAGGATCGGGTGCTCGACGACCTCGATCATGGGCTTGGGCTTGGTCTCGGTCTGCTCGCGAAAGCGCGTGCCGCGACCGCCGCACAGGATGACGACAGGGGTGCTCATGCCGGGCCTTTCATAACAGCTCTCGATACACCGCGGAAAGATCGCGGACGTGGGCCGCGATCGAGTACTCGGCCGCCATCTTCACGCGTCCGGCCGCGCCGAGGGTGTCACGCAGCGCCGGATCGGCGGCCAGCCGCACCAGGTGCGTCGCCAGGCCCTCGACGTCGCGCTCGTCGCTGAGCAGCCCGGTCTCGCCGTCGACCACCTGCTCGGGGATGCCCGAGTGGCGGGTCGCGACGATCGGCAAGCCCGCCGCCGAGCCCTCGCAGATCACGGTCGGCGTGCCCTCCTGATCGCCATCGGCGGCGGTCCGGCTCGGCACCAGCAGCACGTCGGCCTCGGCCATCGCGCCGACGACGCGGGTCGACGGATCTGGCCACGCGACGTCGAGCGACAACGCCGCCGCCAGCTTCTGCAGCGCCGCGAGGCCGGGCGCGCCCGTGCCGAGCACGACGACCCGCAGGTCGGCGCCGCGATCGCGCGCCGCCGCGCACGCGCGCAGACCGTCGTCGAAGCCCTTCTTCTCGACCTCGCGGCCGACCATCAGCACCGTCGTCGGTCCGGTCCGGGTCGGGCGCGCGCCGCCGAACCGCGCCAGGTCGACCCCGAGCCGCACGATGCGGATCTTCTCGGCCGGGCAGCCCTGGGCGATCAGCGCGTCGCGCATGACGTGAGACAGGGCGCAGAACCGATCGCCGCGGCGGAACAGCCGCCGCCACAGGACGTTGTAGTGCCAGTACGCCGGCTCGAGCCGCGCCCAGCTCGCGCGCAACGTCACGTCCTGGCCGTAGAAGCTCGTCACCAGCGGCAGCCCGAGGCGCTTCGCCGCGAACAGCGCGTGGGCGCCCGTGTAGCCGAAGTGCGCGTGCAGGAGCTGGACGCCGCGGGCCCAGCGGAAGAACCGCG